>DASVZD010000334.1:0-7492 GCA_036391815.1 Rhodocyclaceae bacterium | reverse complement strand
TGCTCGAGCGGGCCGCGCTGCTGGTCTCCAACGACACCGGGCCGCTGCACCTGGCGGTCGCGCTCGGCACGCCGGCAGTGGGCATCTACTGGTTCACCAATCTGGTCGAGTCGCAGCCGCTGCGGCAGGACATCCATCGCGCGGCGGTGGCGGCGCGCGTGGACTGCCCGGTCTGCGGCGCCGAGAACCTGGCGCAGCGCTGCCCGCACGACGACAGCTTCGTCGCCGAGGTCGCCGCCGACGAGGTCCTTCAGCTCGCCTTCCAACTGCTGGCGCTGCGCAGCAGGCGGCGCGCGTGATGCAGCACCACCCAGGCGCCGCGCCGCCCCGGCTGCCAGACGGACGCATGCAGCCGGCTGTCGAGCGGCGCCCAGCGCTCGATGTCGGAATTGCTGAAGACCACGACGCTCGGCAGCCGCAGTCCCGCCGCCACATGGGAAACGCCGGTGTCGTTGCAGACGACGAGGCGCGCTCCGCTCATCAGCGCGGCCAGCGCGCCGATGGAGAACGGCGCCGCCGCTTCGACGGCGGGATGCGCCATGCGCGCGGCAACCGCCGCCACGATGTCCTGCTCCTCGGCCGAGCCGGTGAGCACGATGCGCGCGCCGGACTCGCCCGCCAGCGCGTCGGCCACGCCGGCGAAGCATTCGGGCGGCCAGCACTTGGCGCGGCTGCTGGCGCCGGGATGGACGCAGAGGTAGGGCCGGCCGCCGATGGCGGCGGGCAGGCCGCTGGCGGCGAGCTCGCCATGGTCGGCGGGGCCGAGGGGAAACTCGAGGCAGGCATCGCGCGTCGGCATGCCGAGGAATGCCGCCAGCCGCATCAGGCGCTCGGATTCTTGTCCGTGCTGCGGATACGGCAGGAAACGGCCGGCCGGCGCGGTCGGCACCGGTCCGCCGCGAAAGCCGGCCAGCGAGCGGGCGCCGAACGACTCCACGATGGAGTTGCTGATGCGGCCGTCGCCATGCAGTTGCACCGCCAGGTCGAAGCGGCACAGCCGCATGGTCCGGTAAAAGCGCCCGATCTCGTTCTTGCGTACCGGCTGTTCCGGCAATTCCGGGTGCCCCGGAAAGGCCATGAAATGGTCGATGTAGTGGCGGAAGCGGCGGGCGAAGCTCTCGGCCCACGGCAGTCCGACCAGCGTGATGCGCGCATGCGGGAAGCCCGCCCGCAGCGCGCGCAGGGCCGGCACGGCGCACAGCATGTCGCCGAGGCGTAGCGCGCGGAACACGGCGATCGAACGGACGCCGCGTGCGGGGGCCGCGATATCGGACATCTGCGTCGGGAAGGAAACGCGACGCAGCCCCGTTGCAAGGGCCGTGCCTCGCGGGGCGGCTCAGCGCTGCTTCAGGGGGCAGTCCTGCGATGCCTCTTCCGGCACCTCGATGCGGCCGGTAGTCTCGGCCGCGCGGGCCAGCTCGGCATATTCGATGCCGCAGCACTGTTCGCCGGGCAGGAGCAGCTCGCCCAGCAACTCGGGCTGCCGGGAGACGACGACGCCGAGCGGATGCGTGCGGACATGGAAGAAGTAGGGCATGCCGGCATGCTAGAAGAATGACGATGTGATTTCAACCATGGTATGGAAGCGGTTTTCGCTGCTGTTCCGGGCCCAGTGGCTGGACCGCGAGCATTTCAGCGCGCCCGCCTTCGGGCGGTGAAGGCGGTGATCTCCCATTCGCGCATTGCCAGCAGCATGCCGGTGCCGCGGCGCTTCGCCAGCGGCGCCGCCAGGCTCTCTTCGTGCAACTCGGCGAAGCGCTGGCGCAGCTTGCGAACTTCCGCCTGCATCTTGGCGACCGCGGCCTCCGTCAGCATGCCATGCGAAAAGGCCAGCACTTCGTCGCTTCCCGAAAAGCTGCTGGCCAGGAAGTCGTCCATGCCCTGCTGCTGGAAGTAGCGCCGGATCGGACCGCGGGGCAGCCAGTCGAAGTCGCGCGCCACGTTGAGCCGGATGCGATTGCCGGGCAGCAGGTGGATGAGGCGCAGTCGATCGAGCTTGGCGAGCAGGCCGATGACTTCCGTTTCGTTCAGCGCGTAGATGCGGGTGATGTCGGCCACCGACCAGTGGTTGAGGACGCAGACGGCCACCAGGAGCAGGCGATCGTCGGAGACGAGTTCTCGTTCCTGGGATTCGCTCAGCGTGTGCAGCCGCCCTTCGCCGACGGCGGCTTCCTGCGTCAGTTCGGCCAACGTGAAGCCCAGCAGCCCTGCCACTTCGGCGAGCCGGTCCACGGTGAAGCGGCGGTTGGCGAACATGCGCTTGATGCTCGGTTCCGAGAGATTCAGCTTGGCGCCCAGCTCGCGGTAGTTCATGCCCTGGATCTTGAGCTGGCGCTTCAGCGTCGCGACAAGCCGGTCGGTCTCGTTCATGGTCGGCAAAAGTATCAAAAAGCGATACCGACGATTGTATTACCGGTTCCTTTTTACGTCGCAGTTTCGCTTTGTGCGCGAAACGCCCATCCTGCAGCCATCACTGATGAGGAGACGTGACATGAACGAAACCAAGACCGCGCTTCCCAGAATCATGACCGGCCTGCTGCTCGCCGCCGCCGTCATCCATGGGCCGATCGCCCAGCTGCCGCACTATCACCAGTTCGCGGACCAGGCACCTCGGTTCGGCATCCCGCATTTTGCCGACGTGCTTTCCAACTTCGGCTTCCTCGTCGTCGCCTTGTGGGGATGGTTCGCGCTGCAGCCGCTGCGCGAACATCCGGCGCTGGCCGACGGCTGGCCGGGCTATCGCCTGTTCCTGATCGGGCTGCTGCTGACGGCTTTCGGCTCGGCCTGGTACCACCTCGCTCCCGACGACGACCGGCTGGTATGGGACCGCATTCCCATCGCCTTGGCCTGCGGCGGACTGCTGGCCGGCGTCTGGGGCGACGCGCATCGCCGTTCCAGCGGGGAAGTCGCCGCGGCGCTGGCGGTCTTCGCCGTGGCGAGCGTCGCCTGGTGGCGCTTCACGGGCATCGTCGGCGAGGGCGACCTGCGGCCTTACCTGGCGTTGCAAGTCCTGCCGTTCCTGCTCGTTCCGATCTGGCAGACGGCGTATGACGCAAGGAAGTCCGATCGTTGGTTTTTCGGCGCCGCGCTGTTAATCTATGCCATTGCCAAGTGGGCCGAGACCAACGACCACGAGATCGGCGCCGTCCTCGGCGTCACCGGGCACACCCTGAAGCACTTGCTTGCGACGCTTTCCTCCGCGCTCATCGTGGCCGGCCTGCGTTGCCGGATGCGCGGCGTGGAACCGGCGACCGCCTCGGCCGTCGCCCTCCAATAACAAGAATCGGGGAAAGCACCATGTTCAGGTCAATCTTGCGCCTCGTCATGAAGGCGCTGTTCCGCGTCGAGGTAAGCGGCGATCTGGCCGTCTTCGACAATCCCAAGACCCTCATCGTCGCCAACCACGAATCCTTCATCGACGGCCTGTTGATCGGACTGTTCCTGCCGGTGGACGCGGTCTTCGTGGTCCACACGCAGATCGCCAACCGGCCGTTGTTCCGCTTCCTGCTGCGCTTCGTCAATCACCTGGCGGTCGATTCGACCAGCCCGCTGGCGATAAAGCTGATCGTCAGGCTGGTGGAGACGGGGCAACCGGTCGTCATCTTCCCCGAGGGCCGCATCACCAAGACCGGCTCGCTGATGAAGGTGTACGACGGCGCCGCCTTCGTCGCCGCCAAGACCGGCGCGACCGTCGTGCCGGTGCGCATCGACGGCGCCTCGCGCAGCTACTTCGGCCGGCTGGCCGGCGTCTATCCGCGCAAGGCTTTCCCCAAGGTGAGCATCGCGATCCGGCCGCGCCGTACCATCCCGATGCCCGATCTGCCCTCGGCCAAGCTGCGCCGCCGCCGCGCCGGCGAACTGATGCGCGCCATCCTGCTGGACATGCTGGTGGCCACCCGTCCGCAGCGCACGCTGTTCGGCGCCTTCCTCGATGCCAGGGAGACGTTCGGATCGCAGTACAAGCTCGTCGAGGACGTGCGCCTCGTCGAGGAGTCCTACGGCTCGCTGCTCAAGATGTCGCTCGGCCTGCAGCGGCTGACTTCGCGCCTCACCGCGCCCGGCGAGGTCGTCGGCGTCCTCACGCCCAACGCGGCGCCCACGCTCGGGCTGGTGCTCGCGCTCTCGGCCGGCAAGCGCGTTCCCGCGCTGCTCAATTACACGGCCGGCCCCGACGGCATGCGCGCTGCCTGCACGGCCGCCGGCATCCGCACCATCGTCGCCTCGCGCGCTTTCCTGGAAAAGGCGAAGCTGACGCAACTGGTCGGGCAGCTGCCCGGCATCGCCGTGCACTACCTGGAAGACCTGAAGGTGCAGATCGGGCTGGGCGACAAGCTGTGGATCTTCTGGCACCTGCTGTCGCCGCGCTGCGCCGAACATCCGCAGTCGCCCGACGATCCCGCCATCGTGCTGTTCACCTCCGGCTCCGAAGGCAAGCCCAAGGGCGTGGTGCATTCGCACGCCTCGGTGCTCTCGAACGTCGCGCAGGTGCGGGCCGTGGCCGATTTCACCCCGCTCGACAAGTTTATGATGGCGCTGCCGCTGTTCCACTCTTTCGGCCTCACCTGCGGCGTCATGCTGCCGCTGGTGTCGGGCTGCAAGGTCTTCCTCTACCCGAGCCCGCTGCATTACCGCGTCGTCCCCGAGCTGGTCTACGATCGCGACTGCACGGTGCTGTTCGGCACCTCGACCTTCCTCGGCAACTACGGCAAGTACGCGCACCCCTACGACTTCGGCCGCCTGCGCTACGTCGTCGCCGGTGCCGAGAAGTTGTCGGAGGACGTGCGCACGCTGTGGATCGAGAAGTTCGGCATCCGCATCCTCGAAGGCTACGGCGTCACCGAGTGCGCGCCGGTGGTGGCGGTGAACGTGCCGATGGCCTGCCGCATCGGCAGCGTCGGCCAGTTCGTGCCCGGCATGGAAGTCGAGCTGGAGCCGGTTCCCGGCATCGAAGACGGCGGCGCGCTGCACGTCAAGGGCCCGAACGTCATGAAGGGCTACTTCCTGTTCGACCAGCCGGGCGTCATCCAGCCGCCCAAGTCGGTCGGCGACGGCTGGTACTCGACGGGCGACATCGTCAGCGTCGACGACGACGGCTTCGTGCACATCCGCGGCAGGCTCAAGCGCTTCGCCAAGATCGCCGGCGAGATGGTGTCGCTCGAAGTGGTGGAGAAGCTCGCGACGATCGCAGCGCCGGGTTTCGCGCATGCTGCGTCCACCCGCGGCGATGCGGCAAAGGGCGAGGCGCTGGTGCTGTTCACCACGGCACCGGACCTGACCCGCGAGCGGCTGATGGGGGCGGCCAAGGCCAACGGCTCTCCCGAACTGGCAGTGCCGCGCGTGATCCGGCCGGTGGAAGCGATCCCCCTGCTGGGTTCCGGCAAGACCGACTACGTGCGCCTGAAGACCATGGCGGAGAGCGCCTGATCATGAGTTCCCAGTTCCAGCTGCTGAAGGCGAAGCGCTTCGCCCCCTTCTTCGGTACCCAGTTCCTCGGCGCCTTCAACGACAACCTGTTCAAGAACGCGCTGGTCGTCATGCTGACCTTCCATGCCGCGAGCTGGACGGCGCTGAAGCCCGAGGTCCTCGCCAACCTTGCCGCAGGCATCTTCATCCTGCCCTTCTTCCTGTTCTCCGCCAGCGCAGGACAACTCGCCGACAAGTACGACAAGGCGTTGCTCGCCCGCCTGGTGAAGATCCTCGAAATCCTGATCATGGTGGTGGCCGCCGTCGGGTTCGCCCTGCACAGCCTGGCCGTCCTGCTGTTCGCGCTGTTCCTGTTCGGTCTGCATTCGACGCTGTTCGGGCCGGTGAAGTACGCGATCCTGCCGCAGCATCTGCGCGAGGACGAGCTGGTCGGCGGCAACGCGCTGGTGGAAGCCGGCACCTTCGTCGCCATCCTGCTCGGCACGGTGGCGGGCGGGCTGCTGGCCGGGGCGGCGGATGCGCCGACCTGGGTTGCCGCGGGAGGCTTCGTCGTGGCCGTGGCGGGCTACCTGGTCAGCCGCGGCATTCCGGCCGCGCCAGCGCCCGAGCCCGGGCTGCGCATCAATCCCAACCCGCTGACCGAGACCTGGCGCAACGTGAAGTTCGCGCAGGAGAACCGCACGGTGTTCCTGTCCATCATGGGCATCTCGTGGTTCTGGCTCTATGGCGCGCTGTTCCTCGCCCAGTTCCCCGCCTACGCCAAGAACGTGCTGGGCGGCGCCGAAGCCGTCGTCACCGTGCTGCTCGCGGTGTTCTCCGTCGGCATCGGCGTCGGCTCGCTGCTGTGCGAGCGGCTGTCGGCCAGGCATGTCGAGATCGGACTGGTGCCGTTCGGCTCCATCGGCCTCACGCTGTTCGGCATCGACCTCGCCGCCGCCTCGCCTTCGTCGGTGGCCGCCGGCGGGCCGCTCGGATTCGCACAGTTTCTGGCGCAGCCCTGGGCCTGGCACGTGCTGTTCGACCTCGCCATGCTCGGCGCCTTCGGCGGCTTCTTCATCGTGCCGCTCTACGCGCTGGTGCAGCTGCGCAGCGCGCCCGAGCACCGTGCCCGCATCATCGCCGCCAACAACATCTTCAACGCCCTGTTCATGGTGGTCGGCGCGCTGGCCGCCGCGGCGCTGCTCGACAGCGGCCTTTCCATCCCGGCCCTGTTCGGCGTCGCCGCGATCTGCAACGCGGCGGTGGCGCTGTTCATCTACAAGCTGGTGCCGGAGTTCCTGCTGCGCTTCATCGTCTGGCTGCTGGTGCACAGCGTCTACCGGCTGCGTGTCGAAGGCGCCGAGCGCATCCCCGAGGAAGGCCCGGCGGTGCTGGTCTGCAACCACGTCAGCTTCGTCGACGCCCTGGTCATCACCGCGGCGAGCCGCCGGCCGATCCGCTTCGTCATGCATCACCGCATCTTCCGCCTGCCGATCCTCTCCTTCGTCTTCCGGGCCGGGCGCGCGATTCCCATCGCCTCGGCCAAGGAGGACCCCGCGCTGCTGCAGAAGGCCTTCGACGACGTCGCCCAGGCGCTGGCCGACGGCGAACTCGTCTGCATCTTCCCCGAAGGGACGATCACGTCGAACGGCGAGATCGGCGCGTTCAAGCCCGGCATCCGCCAGATTCTCGAACGCACGCCGGTACCCGTCTTGCCGATGGCGCTGCGCGGACTGTGGGGCAGCTTCTTCTCGCGCAAGGATGCCGCGGCGATGACCCGGCCCTTCCGGCGCGGCATCTATTCGCGCATCCAGCTTCATGTCGGCGCTGCGGTGGCGCCCGCCGACGTCACGGTGGAGCGCCTGCGCAACGAGGTCCTCGCCTTGCGGGGTGACGGGAGGTAAGCCATGTGGTTCGTCGGCGCATTGATCGGTGCAATCCTGGTGGCGGCCATTGCCCCCCGCTTCTGGCTGCTTGGCGCATTGATCGGCGCAGTGGTCGCGAAGTTCGTCAACCGGTACGCCGCGCTGCCGCCCGCCTCCTCGGACGGCGTTCTCCAGCGCCTGCAGCGTCTGGAAGACGAGGTCGC
>DASVZD010000333.1:0-16221 GCA_036391815.1 Rhodocyclaceae bacterium | reverse complement strand
CGAAGGAGGCGCCCGGTTGGGACGCCGAGGCGACCGAAGGCTTCTCGATCCTGCAGCGCCTGCTGGCGCCGATCACGCCGCACATCTGCCATGCGCTGTGGACCGAGCTCGGCTACGCCGGCGACCTTTTCGCCGCCGCCTGGCCGGAGCCCGCCGCCGACGCACTGGCGCAGGACGAAGTCGAACTGGTGCTGCAGGTCAACGGCAAGCTGCGCGGCAGCATCCGCGTGCCCGCGGCCGCCACCAAGGCCGAGATCGAAGCGGCGGCGCTCGCCCACGAATCCGCCCGGAAATACATGGAAGGCAAGCCCGCGAAGAAGGTGGTCGTCGTGCCGGGCCGGCTCGTCAACATCGTTGCCTGAGGGGAAACAATGCGCCGTCGGTTCCTGATCCTCGCCGTTCTCGCACTCGCGACCGTCGTCGGCGGATGCGGCTTCAAGCTGCGCGGCGCCTACTCGCTGCCGTTCGACACTCTCTACATTGCTTTCCCTGACAACACACCGCTGTATTCGCTGCTCAAGCGGAACATCGAGGCGTCGTCGGCGACACGCGTGATATCGGATCGGAAGAAGGCGCAGGCCTCCTTCCTCGTCACCGGGGACCTGCCGCAGAAGATCATCCTGTCGCTCGACACGGCGGGCAACGTGGTCGAATACCGGCTGCAGCGCTCCTTCAGCTTCCGGGTGGTGGACGCGAAGAACCAGGAGCTGATCCCGACGAGCGCCATCAACGTCTACCGGGACATCAGCTTCAGCAACGCGCAGGTGCTGTCGAAGCAGTCCGAAGAGGCGTTGCTCTGGCGCGATATCGAGAACGATCTCGTCCAGCAGATCCTGCGCCGCCTGTCCACGGCGAAGCTGGCAGCCGCTGAGGCGCGATAGCCGATGCAGCTGCGCCCCGAGCAGCTCGACGCCCACCTGGCTAAGAAGCTCGCGCCGCTTTACGTCCTTCACGGCAACGAGCCGCTGCTGGTGATCGAGGCGGCCGACGCGATCCGCAGCGCCGCTCGGGCCCAGGGTTTCGCCGAGCGCGAAGTGCTGGTGGCCGGCCCCGGCTTCAAGTGGGACGAACTGTTCCTGGCGGCCGGCAACCTCTCACTGTTCGGCGGCGACAAGCTGGTCGACCTGCGCATTCCCTCCGGCAAGCCGGGCCGCGACGGCGGCGAGGCGCTCAAGCGCTACTGCGCGCAGCTCCCTGCCGGCGTGGTGACGCTGGTGACCCTGCCCGAACTCGACTGGCAGACCAAGAAGGGCGGCTGGTTCGGCACGCTGGCCGAAGCCGGCGCGGCGCTCGAATGCAACGCGCCGCCGCTGCACCAGCTGCCGGCCTGGATCGCCGCGCGCCTGGCGCGCCAGGGGCAGACCGCCCCGCGCCCGGCGCTCGACTTCATCGCCGCGCACGTCGAGGGCAACCTGCTCGCCGCACACCAGGAGATCCAGAAGCTCGGGCTGATCCATCCGAAAGGCGAAGTGACGCTCGAGCAGGTCGAAGCCGCCGTCCTCAACGTGGCGCGCTACGACATCGACAAGCTGCGCGCCGCCCTGGCGAACAGCGACGCCGCGCGCAGCGTGCGCGTGCTGGAAGGGCTCAAGGCGGAAGGCGCCGCGCCGCCGCTGGTGCTGTGGACGCTGGCCAACGAGTCGCGCAACCAATGCCAGCGCAACCCCGCACGGCGCGCCCCCGCGCGCAACGCGCTATTGCACGCGGCGCGCATCGATCGCATCATTAAGGGCGTGGCGAAGGGCGATCTGTGGGACGAGTTTGCGCAGCTGGCGCTGCGCTTGACCAGGACAGCATGATGGACATCAAGAGTTACATGGAGGGCGTCGGAAAGGCCGCGCGCGAAGCGTCGCGCGCGACGGCGCGCGCCTCCACCCAGGCGAAGAACGACGCGCTGCTGGCGATGGCGAAAGCCTTGCGCGAACGCCGCGAGGAGCTGCTCGCCGCCAATGCCGCCGACCTCGAGCAGGCGCGCGCCGACGGGCTCGAGCCCGCCATGATCGACCGCCTGACGCTGACCGCCAAAGGCGTCGAGAGCATGGCGCTGGGCCTCGAGCAGGTCGCCGCGCTGCCCGACCCGGTCGGCGAGATCACCGACCTGAAACGGCGCCCGACGGGCATCCAGGTCGGCAAGATGCGCGTGCCGCTGGGCGTCGTCGGCATCATCTACGAGGCGCGGCCCAACGTGACGGCGGACGCCGCGGCGCTGTGCCTCAAATCGGGCAACGCCGCGATCCTGCGCGGCGGCAAGGAAGCGCTGCGCTGCAACCAGGCGATCGCCGCCTGCGTGCGCGCGGGCCTCGCCGCAGCCGGCCTGCCGGAGACGGCGGTGCAGGTGATCGAGACGACGGATCGCGAAGCGGTCGGCCATCTCGTCGCCATGCCGGAATACGTCGACGTGATCGTGCCGCGCGGCGGCAAGGGCCTGATCGAGCGCATCTCGAAGGAGGCGCGCGTTCCCGTCATCAAGCACCTCGACGGCAACTGCCACGTCTATCTCGACGACAGCGCCGACCGCGGCAAGGCGCTGCGCATCGTCGAGAACGCCAAGACGCAGCGCCTCGGCACCTGCAACACCGCCGAGTCGCTGCTGGTGTCGCAAGCGGTATCCGCGACCCTGCTGCCGGAGGTTGCCGCCATGCTGCAGGCCAAGGGCGTCGAAATCCGCGGCTGCGCCGAAACGCTGAAGCGGGTGCCCGGTGCGAAGCCGGCGACCGAGGACGACTACTACACCGAATACCTGGCCGCGATCATCTCGGTCAAGGTGGTCGACGGCATCGACGCCGCCATCGCCCACATCAACCGGTACTCGTCGCAGCACACCGAGGCGATCGTCACCGAGAACTACACGAACGCGATGCGCTTCCTGCGCGAGGTCGACTCCAGCAGCGTCATGGTGAACGCCTCGACACGCTTCGCCGACGGCTTCGAGTACGGGCTGGGCGCCGAGATCGGCATCTCGACCGACAAGTTCCACGCGCGAGGCCCGGTAGGCCTCGAAGGCCTCACGTCGCAGAAATGGATCGTCCTGGGCGACGGCCAGGTTCGGCAATGACTACTTCTGGAGTATCCCGCATGCGCCATTCCCTCCTCGCCGCCACCCTGCTCGCCGGTCTCTGCGCCTGCAACCACGCGGCCCCCGTATCGGACGCCGAGAAGGCGAAGACCATGGTCGAGCTGCTCAGCCACGATCACACTTGCGACGCCTACCGGACGCGCCTCGAGGCCCCCGGCGTCGACCGCGCCGCCATCGATTCGATCTACCGCAGCGCGGCCCAGGCGGGCTGCGTCCGGCACGACGTCTAAGCGCGCCTCACCAGCGCACGCGCGCGGTGTATTCGAGCACCGCGCTGCCTTCCGCCGGAATCTCCACGTCCCACGCCGCGACGCGCGAGGACTCCCTGACGCTCTTGCGCGACTCCTGGACGATCTCCCAATCGCCGGGCATGGGCTCCTGCACATGCACCGTGACCGGCTCGCGCTTGGCGTTGCGCAGCTCGATGCGATAGGAGGATTCGGCCGTCGACTCGCCGAGCTTCCGGTAGGAGGTCTGCTTGCGTTCCGCCGTGATGTCGAAGGCCTCGCCGAGCTTCAGCTTCAGCGGCTCGTTCTTCGCCGTGTGGTCGATGCGGTCCTCGCCGACGAATTGCGCCGCCCCCTTGCCGTCCTTCGCATAGACACGCACGATGCCGCCCGGCAGCGGCTTGCCGAGGCCGCCGCCCTTGTTCTCGAATTCCAGGAAGATGGCCGGCTTGAGCTTCTGGCCGACCTGGCCGTAGCGGTCGCGATAGTAGTACTCGCTGCCGGCGAGGACGTACTGGCGCCGCACCGGGATGTCGGACGCCGACAGCAGCGCAAGCTGCTTGGTCTGGTTGTCGGCGATCGATGTCGGCCGCTCGAAGCTGTAGAGGTGGTAGTCCATCAGCGCTTCCTGGGACATCCTGGCCTGAGGCGCCGGGGCGGGTGCCGCCAGCATCGGATAGGCCGGCGCCGGGGGACGGGCGCGGTTCACCGTGCCGGCCACCAGCTGCAGGGTCGCATCCTGGTAGGACGCGCCGCTGCGGTTGGTCAGCGTCACCCAGCCGGAAAGGTCCATGCGGCGGTTGTCGGCTGCCAGGCTGGCGACGTAGTCGGCCTTCCAGGACAGGCCGCCGCTCAGGTAGGAAAGCTCGAGCGATTGCGTGCCGCCCGCCGCCTCCAGGAGCATGGAAAGCGTCGGCCGGTCGCGCAGGTTCGCGGGCACGCTGTCGAAGGCGATGCGGCCGGGCACACCGGTCTCGATGCGGTTGGCGAAGCGCAGGACGGTGCCATTGTTCGCGGATAGGACGGTCGCCTTCTCCGCCCGGTCTTCGCCGGTGGTGGGATTGGAGCGCAGCACCGTCACCTCGCGGCCCACGTATTTCTCCAAAAGCTTCTCCGGCGTCAGCAGGTCGAAGTCGAAGTTCTGCTCGACCAGTTCGACCGGGCTTCCGCTCGCCGCGTGAAGCAGCGCGGTCTCGGGGCGCATCCGGGCGGAGACGTCGCGCCAGCTCAGCCGCGACAGCCCTGGCGCCAGGCGCACGCGGCGGCGCTCCTTGATCAGGGCGAGGTCGTCGTTGTAGACCGTGATGGCCGTCGCCTCGCGGTCGCCGATGCCCGAAGCGACCTCGTTCGGCGCGTCCGCCGCCAGCGCACAACCGGCGGCGAAAGCCGCCGCCATTCCCGACAAGCATCGACGCATGGCTGCCTCCCTTGCACGCAACGAGCCGCCAGCATACTCGCCCTGTTGGCGCGGCGGAAAGCCCGACTTGCCGATGGTATGATCCGGCGGCCGCATCTGGAAAGAGGAAGCGATCATGAAGAAGCTGTTCCTGGCCGTCGCGCTGCTCGCCACCACCGCGTTCGCGGCCACCGAGATCGACGGCGTCGGCTTTCCCGACAAGGCGAAGCTCGCCGACACGGAGCTGGTGCTCAATGGTGCCGGGCTGCGCTCCAAGCTGTTCTTCAAGGTCTACGCGGCGGGACTCTATCTCGCCGAGAAGAAGGCCGGCGCCGAGGAAGTGCTGGCGCTCAAGGGGCCCAAGCACCTCCATATCGTGACGCTGCGCGACCTCACCGCGCCGCAGTTTGCCGACGCGCTGGTCGAAGGGCTGCGCAAGAACCTGTCCGAAGCCGAGATGGCGCCGCTCGAGGCGCGCGTCGAGCAGTTCAGGGCGTCGATCCTGGCGCTGAAGAACGCCCCGAAGGGGACGGCCATCGACATCGACTGGCTGCCCGCCAGCGGCACGCGGCTGAGCTTCAATGGCGAAAAGCGCGGCGACGACATCGCCGGCGAAGACTTCTACCGGGCCTTGCTGCGCATCTGGCTGGGCCAGCATCCGGCACAGTCGGACCTGAAGGAGGCCTTGCTCGGCCACTGAGGGCGGCCCACGGCTCTTGGCACGCGCGTTGGGAGAACCCGCCGCCGGACGGGATTGTCCGAAGCAAACCCGCCTTATCATCGAGGCATTCCCAGGACGCTGACCATGCCCGCCTCCGACTACCAAGCCGTCGTTTCGGCCCCCTCCTTCTCGCTCGGCATCCGCTGCAGCGACGACGAGATCCTCGCCATCGACTACCTGGAGCCGCGTGCGCCGCTTGCACCGAAGGGCCTGCTCGCCAAGGAGGCCGTCCGGCAATTGACGGCCTACCTGAAGCAGCCGAACTTCGTCTTCGGCCTGCCGCTGGCCCCCGCCGGCACGGGATTCCAGCGACGCGTCTGGTCGAGCATCGCCGAGATACCAAGCGGCCGGACCCGAACCTACAGCGAACTGGCGGCGGCGCTGGGCAGCGGACCCCGCGCAGTGGGCAATGCCTGCGGCGCCAACCCCTATCCCCTGGTGGTGCCCTGCCACCGCGTCGTCGCCGTCCAGGGGCTGGGCGGCTTCGCCAGGCAGCGCGGCGGCTTCCTGCTGGACGTCAAACGCTGGCTGCTGGCGCATGAGGGCGTCTGACGCCCTGCTGCTCGACGAGTTCGCCGACGCCCTCTGGCTTGCCGACGGGCTGGCCAAGAACACCCTCGGAGCGTACCGTTCCGACCTCGCGCTGTTCGCCAACTGGCTGGAAGCGCAAGGCTCCGAACTGGCGGGCGCCGGGGAAGCGGACATCAACGGCTATCTGGCGCACCTGCATGCGCGTCCGGAATCCTTCAAGCCGTCCAGCCAGCGCCGGCTGCACTCCGCCATGCGGCGCTTCTACGGCTGGCTGCTCGACCAGGGCCGCATCCGCGTCGACCCCTTGCTGAACATCGAGCGCCCGATGCGCGCCGAGCGTTTCCCCAAGACGCTGTCGGAGAAGAATGTCGAGGACCTGCTCGGCGCACCCGACGTCGCCACCCCGCTCGGACTGCGCGATCGGGCGATGCTCGAACTGCTCTACGCCACCGGGCTGCGCGTCTCCGAACTCATCGAGCTCAAGCTGTTCGAGCTGAGCCTCGCCGACCAGGTGCTGCGGGCCATCGGCAAGGGCGACAAGCAGCGGCTGGTGCCGCTCGGCGAAGTGGCGGCCGACTGGCTGCAGCGCTATCTTGCCGAAGGGCGGCCGGCGATCCTCAAGGGCCGTTCATCCGATCACGTCTTCGTCACCGGCCGCAGCACCGGCAAGGGCATGACACGCCAGATGGCGTGGACGCTGATCAAGAAACACGCCGCGACCGCCGGCATCCCGCGCGCGAAGATATCGCCCCACGTGCTGCGCCACGCCTTCGCCACCCACCTGCTCAACCACGGCGCGGACCTGCGCGTCGTCCAGCTGCTGCTCGGCCACGCCGACATCTCCACGACCCAGGTCTATACTCACGTCGCCCGCGAGCGGCTCAAGCAGCTGCACCAGCGCCACCACCCCCGCGGCTGACAGGAAATGAAGCACGACAACGCTCCCCAGACCCCGGCCACACGTTTCCTCGATCAGCATCGCGTCGCGCGAACCGATCATCTCTACGCTTACGAGGAGCACGGCGGCACGCGCGTTTCCTCGCGCGAGCTCGGGGTCCCGGAACACGAGGTGGTCAAGACGCTCGTCATGCAAGACGAGAACGCGCGCCCGCTGATCGTGCTGATGCACGGCGACCTCATGGTCTCGACCAAGGAACTGGCGCGGCAGATCGGCACCAAGAAGATCGAACCGTGCAAGCCGGAGGACGCCAACCGGCATACCGGCTACCTGGTCGGCGGCTGCTCGCCCTTCGGCACCAAGAAGAAGCTGCCGGTATTCGTCGAACGGACCATCCTCGACCTGCCGCGCATCTACATCAACGGCGGGCGGCGCGGCTTCCTCGTCGGCATCGACCCGCGCGAACTCGTGCGCCTGCTGTCCCCGACGCTCGTCGAGGTCGGTCGCACCGACTGATGCGGACGGCCGTCCGGATCCTCGTCCTCGCCTGCGTGCTGGCTGCAGGAGCGGCCTCGGCCGGTGGCCTGGCCGTCGACCCGTCGAGGCCGCTGCCAGCCGTCAGGGATGGCCGGCTTGCGGAACTGCTCGCCCAGCGCAGGAATGCTTGCGTCGTCCTCAACTTCTGGGCGTCGTGGTGCGCGCCTTGCCGCGACGAGATGCCGGCCCTGGAACGCCTGGGCGAACGCTGGCGCACGCGCGGACTTTCGGTGCTGACCGTGGCGGTGGCGGATTCCCGCGACCGGGCCAGCAAGTTCCTATGGGACGCCGGGGTGTCGCTGCCGATGATCGAGGATCCGGATCAGTCGATGTCCCGCGCACTCGGCGTGCGCGCGCTGCCGACGACCTTGATCCTGGACCGGAACCACCGGGTCGCGGCGCGCGTCCGCGGCTCCATCGATTGGGACGCGCCCGCCGTGGACAAGCAATTGCAGGATCTGCTCAAGTAAGGCAGGGAAGCGCTGAGCCGCAATTCGGCGGCGTCGCCGCCATCCGGAGCGGTTCCCGCTCGGCGCCGCTGGTGCGTATCGCCGCCAGGTACGGCACGTACTCCATGTCCGTCTGCGCGACGTGGTCGCGCAACCATTCCTTCAGCATGACGACCAGTTCGGCGGAGATGTCGCGATCGAGATAGATGCGGAGCAGTTCGTGGAGTCGATTGGTGAAGCTGCGGTGCTCGCGGATGTGATCGGCCAGTCCCGGGAAGCCATGTACCCGCATCAGGAACTCCTCTTCCGCAAAATGCGTATGCGCGTAGTGGCTCAGTTGCTCGAGGACGTAGAAGGTGCGGAGCATGCTGCGTTCCGCAGCCGCCTCGGCCAGCAGGTTGATGTAGTCGAACAGGGACTTGTGCTGTGCGTCGAGGGTCGCCACCCCCGTGCAGAGCCGCTCGTCCCATTGTTCCAAGGACGCGGCATCGATTCGATCGGCCATTTGGCGCTCCCCTTAGTACGGTCCGGCTCTGGCGGCGCGGATATTCCAAGCTAGACCAGTTTCTAGGGGAGTCAAAAAAATCTATGGCGCTGCGCCGGCGTCCTTGCGGGAGCGTTCGATCTGCACGCCGACGCGCCGCACGCCCTTGGCAATGCCGACCTTGGCGATGCTGATCTTGACCCAGGGCGCACCGAACTCGTCGAGCATCAGGGCGATCACGTATTCGCCGAGTGTCTCCAGCAGGTTGAAGTGCCGGGCCGCGAGTTCCCGCCGGACGCGATCGATCACCGCCGCATAGTCGATGGTCTTGGCGATATCGTCGTCGCGCGCGGCCTCGTCGGGAACGCCGAAGGTCAGGCTGATTTCGAGGCTCTGCGGCGCCGCGCGCTCGCGCGGGTAGATGCCGACATGCGCTTCGACGCGCATGTCTTCGATGAAGATGAAATCCATGGGAGGCGGTCGATTACAATCCGCGGCATTCTAGGAAATTTGCGATGAACCTGCTCGGATTTGCGCTGCTGGGCTACCTGCTCGGCTCCCTTCCCTTCGCGGTATTGGTCTCGCGGGCCTTCGGCCTCGCCGACCCGCGGAGCTTCGGCTCGAGAAACCCCGGCGCCACCAACGTGCTGCGCTCGGGCAACAAGGCCGCCGCACTGCTGACGCTCCTCGGCGACGCCGCCAAGGGCTGGGCCGCGATGGCGCTGGCCGGCATGCTGGGCGCCGATCCGCTCGCGGTCGGGTTGGCGGGCATCGCCGCGTTTCTCGGCCACATCTTTCCGGTCTTCCTCGGCTTCCGGGGCGGCAAGGGCGTGGCGACCGCGCTCGGCGTGCTGCTGGGCTTTTCGCCCTGGCTGGCGCTGGTCTGCCTCGCGACCTGGCTGGGCGTCGCAGCCGTCTTCCGCTACTCGTCCCTGGCGGCGCTCGCCGCCGCCGCCGTGGCGCCCTTGGCGGGATGGCAGCTCCTGGGCGGCGATATGGCCGCCATCATCTCGCCGATGTCGCTCCTGCTGTTCTGGCGCCACCGGGAAAACATCCGCAAGCTGCTTTCCGGCACCGAAAGCCGGATCGGCAAGAAGCCGGTCGCGCAATAACGATCAGGTGCGGGGCAGTTCGTGCAGCGGCCAGCGCGGCCGGATGCCGAAGGAGCCTTTGCCGAGCCCATGCTGCCCCGCGAGCAGGCGCTGGGCGCCGCAGAAGGCGATCATCGCGCCGTTGTCGGTACACAGGTCGAGCGCCGGGTAGAAGACCCGAAGCCGCCCCTTCGCCGCAGCGGCATCGAGGCGCTCCCGCAGCCGCCGGTTGGCGCCCACTCCGCCCGCAACGACGAGGCGATCGAGACGGCAGTGGCCGAGGGCGGCCAGGGCCTTGGTCACCAGCACCTCGGTGACCGCCTCCTGGAACTCCCACGCCAGGTCTGCCTTTTCGCGGTCGCCGAGCGCGCGCTCGCGCACCGCCGTCAGCACCGCGGTCTTGAGTCCAGAGAAGCTGAAATCGAAATCCCCCGAGTTCAGCATCGGGCGGGGCAGCCTGAACCGGCCCGGTCCGCCGCCTTCCGCGAGGCGGGCCAGCGCAGGACCGCCCGGGTAGCCGAGTTCCAGCAGCTTGGCCGTCTTGTCGAACGCTTCGCCGGCGGCATCGTCCAGCGATTCACCGAGCAGTTCGTACGCGCCGACGCCAGTGACGCGCATCAATTGGGTATGCCCGCCGGAAACCAGCAGGGCGACGAACGGGAATTGCGGCGCCTCCCTGGCAAGCAGCGGCGACAGCAGGTGGCCTTCCAGGTGATGGACGGGCAGCGCGGGGATTTCCAGGGCCTGCGCCAGCGACTCCGCAAAGCTCGCTCCCACCAGCAGCGCCCCCGCCAGTCCGGGGCCGGCGGTATAGGCAATCGCGTCGATGTCGCCCTTGTGAGCGCCTGCTTCCGCCAAGACGCTGTCGAGCAAGGGAACCAGCCGCCGGATATGGTCGCGCGAGGCGAGTTCCGGAACCACGCCGCCGTAGGCCTCGTGCATGGCAACCTGGCTGTGCACGGCGTTGCCCAGCAGACCGCGGTCGGTGTCGTAGAGGGCGACGCCGGTTTCGTCGCAGGAGGATTCGATGCCAAGCACTAGCATGGGGCGCAGATTGTACCTTTGACATGCGGCGAAAAACGGATAGAATGCCGGGCTTTTCCGCCGTCGTTCAGTCAGGAACAACCAATGCCTGGTATCCGCGTCAAAGAAAACGAACCCTTCGAAGTGGCGATCCGCCGCTTCAAGCGCACCATCGAGAAGGCCGGCCTGCTCACCGAACTGCGCTCGCGCGAGTTCTACGAGAAGCCCACCGCCGAGCGCAAGCGCAAGCTGGCCGCTGCCGTGAAGCGCCATCACAAGCGCATCCGCAGCCAGCAACTGCCGCAAAAGCTCTACTAAGCACCTCGTTCCGCTGCTTTACACATTTGCCGGCACCGCGAAAGCGCTGCCGGCGTTTGTCTTTAGGAGCCCGCCATGTCGCTGAAGACCCGCATCAACGAAGACATGAAGACCGCCATGAAGGCGAGGGAAGCGGCGAAGTTGGCCGCGATCCGCCTGCTGATGGCCGCGATGAAGCAGAAGGAAGTCGACGAGCGCATCGAGCTGGACGACGCGGGCGTCGTCGCGGTCATCGAGAAGATGATCAAGCAGCGCAAGGACTCCATTGCCCAATACGAGTCGGCCAAGCGCCAGGACCTCGCCGATGCCGAGAAATTCGAGGTCGAGGTCCTCTCGGCCTACATGCCCCAGGCGCTTTCGGCCGACGAGATCGCCGGCATCGTGGGCGCAGCCATCGCCGAATCCGGCGCCAGGTCGCCGGCCGAAATGGGGAAGGTGGTCGCGCTGGTGAAGCCGAAGGTGGCCGGCCGCGCCGACATGGGCGAGGTCTCCAAGCTCATCCGGGCCCGGCTCTCCAGCGCATAATTGGCCCCCACGCTCGCACAAGCGGCTCGCTGCCCCCACGGGGGGCGCACGCCTCCTTGGGGCGGCCCGGCAGAGGCATAATCCGGGAGTGATCCCCGAGTCGTTCATCCAGGAGCTGCTGGCCCGCGTCGACATCGTCGAGGTGGTCGAGCGCTACGTCACGCTGCGCAAAGCAGGGGCCAACTACTCGGCCTGCTGCCCCTTCCACTCCGAGAAGACGCCGTCCTTCACCGTCAGCCCGAGCAAGCAGTTCTATCACTGCTTCGGCTGCGGCGCACATGGAAGCGCCATCGGCTTCCTGATGCAGTACTCGGGGGTAGGCTTCGTGGAGGCGGTCGAGGACCTCGCCCACGGCGCCGGCATGCAGGTGCCGCAGGTTTCGGATCGCATCCAGACGGAGCGGGCGAAGAAGGCGCCGCTGACCGAACTCATGGCCCGGGCCGCCCGCTTCTACAAGGAACAGCTGAAGGGATCCCGCAAGGCCATCGACTACCTGAAGGGCCGCGGCCTGACCGGCGAGATCGCCGCCCGCTTCGGCCTCGGCTACGCCCCGGACGAATGGCAGGGACTGCAGAAGGTGTTCCCCGACTACAACGACGGCGCGCTGCTCGAATGCGGGCTAGTCATCGAGAACGACCAGGGTCGGCGCTACGATCGCTTCCGCGACCGCGTGATGTTCCCCATCCTCGACCAGCGCGGCAACGTGATCGGCTTCGGCGGCCGCTTCATCGGCGACCACAAGGCCGCCCAGGCGGAGAATGCCGCCGCCGGCCCCAAATACCTGAACTCCCCCGAGACGCCGCTGTTCGAGAAGGGCCGCGAACTCTACGGCCTGATCCAGGCCCGGCAGGCGATCCGCGACGAAGACATGGT
This sequence comes from Rhodocyclaceae bacterium, assembly GCA_036391815.1. GTDB lineage: Bacteria > Pseudomonadota > Gammaproteobacteria > Burkholderiales > Rhodocyclaceae > Nitricoxidireducens. The sequence continues at coordinate 4,072 of DASVZD010000333.1, read as the reverse complement.
GATCGTCGTCGAGGGCTACATGGACGTCGTGGCGCTCGCCCAGCACGGGGTCGGCAACGCCGTCGCGACGCTGGGAACGGCCTGCACCTCCCACCATGTCCACAAGCTGCTGCGCCAGGCTTCCAAGGTCGTGTTCTGCTTCGATGGCGACGCCGCCGGCCGCAAGGCGGCATGGCGGGCGCTGGAAGCCAGCCTCGACCAGTTGTCGGACGACCGCAGCGTGGGCTTCCTGTTCCTGCCGGCCGAGCACGACCCGGACAGTTTCGTCCGCGCCGAAGGGGCGGACGCCTTTCGCCGGCTGGCGGCCCATCCGACCACGCTCACCGAATTCCTGATGCGCGAGCTGTCCGCCGGCCTCGACCTCGAGCGCAGCGCGGAAGACCGCGCGCGGCTGGTCCACGACGCCAAGCCGCATCTGCTCAAGCTGGCCGCCCCGGTGCTGCGGGTGCAGTTGACCAAGGCGGTGGCCCAGGCTGCCGGCATGGCCCAGGCCGAGGTCGAGGACCAATGCGGCATCAAGCCGCCGCCACGCGGGCGCCCGCCGGCGCCGCGCCCGCCGCGCAACCGCACGGTGTCCATGAGCATCGAGCACGCCCTGCTCGAACCGGTGCTGTACAAGCCGGAACGCGCCGCCCGCATCCCGCTCGAGCGGATATCCCGCGACAACCCCCAAGGCGCCCTGCTCCACGCCATCGCGGATCGGGTCGACCATGGAGAGATGCCGGCGGGCGGCATCGGCATGCTCATCGAGTCCTTCCGCGGAACCCCGCACGAGGGGGTGCTGTCCGAGTGGGCGTCGCGGCTGGCGGAGGACGAACCGGACCCCGGCGAACTCGAGGCGGTGTTCATCGACGCCCTTGAGCGCCTGAGGGAAAAGGATCTGACCCGGGAGATTGCGGCCTTGAACGAAAAAGCCCGCACCGGAAGCGCAAGCCCCGAAGAGCTTCGCGACCTGCTGGCGCGCAAGGCGCAAAGCCAAAAAACCCAGCCAAGCGAGTGATTTTTCACATATAATGTACGGTTTCCCGGCGTTTTCTGGTCCGGGTTAGCCACTTTCCGAGGAACGTCATGCCGAAGGAAACAAAACAGTCCAAGTCCAAAGCCGCCGCGAAGCCCGCTGCCAAAAAAGCGGCTCCGGCAAAGGCTCCGGCCAAGTCGGCTGCGTCGAAGACGCCGACCAAGGCCGCCAAAGCTCCGGCAAAGACGGTTCCCGCCAAACCCGCCCCCAAGGCTGCTGCCAAACCGGCCGCCAAGGTCCAGCCGAAGGCGGCTCCCGAACCCCAGCCCGCCCCGGTCGTCCAGGCTGAGGCGCCGAAGCCGGCCAAGGCCGAAACCAAGGGCCGCCGGGGCAAGGAAAAGCACGCCGCACTGGCTGCCGCCCCGGCCGCCCCGATCGACCTCGAAACCAAGCGCACCCGCCTGAAGAACCTCATCGCGCTCGGCAAGGAGCGCGGCTTCCTGACCTACGGCGAGATCAACGACCACCTGCCGGACGACCTCGTCGACGCCGAGCAGATCGAGTCGATCATCTCGACCTTCAACGACATGGGTATCCAGGTCTTCGACGAGGCCCCGGCCGCCGAGGACATGCTGCTCACCGAAGCCAGCCCGGCCGCCGTCGACGAAGCCGAAGTCGAGGAGGAGACCGAGCAGGCGCTGTCCACCGTCGAATCCGAATTTGGCCGCACCACCGACCCCGTCCGCATGTACATGCGCGAGATGGGCTCGGTCGAGTTGCTGACGCGCGAAGGCGAGATCGAGATCGCCAAGCGCATCGAGGACGGCCTCAAGCACATGATCCAGGCGATCTCCGCCTGCCCGACCACCATCGCCGAGATTCTCGAGCTCGCCGGCAAGGTCGCGCGCGAGGAAATGCGCATCGACGAGGTCATCGACGGCCTGATCGATCCCAACGCCGCCGACGACATCGAGGCGCTCGCCGAGGACGAGGAAGCCGCCATCGAGGAAGACGAAGGCGACGAGGATGAAGAGGAAGGCGGCGGCGCCGTCTCCGCCTCGCTGATGCAGCTCAAGCAGGACGCCCTCGAACGCTTCGCCGTGATCCACGAGCACTACGGCAAGCAGATGGCGGCGCTGTCCAAGCGCGGCTCGCAGGACAAGACCTACCTGCGCCTGCAGAAGCAGATTTCCGGCGAGCTGATGAACATCCGCTTCACCGCCCGCACCACCGAGCGCCTGTGCGACTCCGTGCGCGGCATGGTGGAGGCCGCCCGCGGCCACGAGCGCAAGATCCTGCATCTCTGCGTCGACAAGGCGCACATGCCGCGCCCGCACTTCATCAAGATCTTCCCCGGCAACGAGACCAACATGGAGTGGCTCAAGCACGAGGTGCAATCGGGCAAGCCGTACGGCGCCCAATTGATGCGCGCCGCGCCGGCCATCATCGAAGAGCAGCAGAAGCTGATCGACCTGCAGACCCGCATCGGCATCCCGCTCAAGGAACTCAAGGACATCAACAAGCAGATGTCCACCGGCGAAGCCAAGGCGCGCCGCGCCAAGCGCGAGATGACCGAGGCCAACCTGCGCCTCGTGATCTCCATCGCCAAGAAGTACACCAACCGCGGCCTGCAGTTCCTCGACCTCATCCAGGAAGGCAACATCGGCCTGATGAAAGCGGTGGACAAGTTCGAATACCGCCGCGGCTACAAGTTCTCGACCTACGCGACATGGTGGATCCGCCAAGCCATCACCCGCTCGATCGCCGACCAGGCGCGCACCATCCGCATCCCGGTGCACATGATCGAGACCATCAACAAGATGAACCGCATCAGCCGGCAGATCCTCCAGGAGACCGGCCTCGAGCCCGATCCCGCGACGCTGGCCGTCAAGATGGAAATGCCCGAGGAGAAGATCCGCAAGATCCTCAAGATCAGCAAGGAACCGATCTCCATGGAGACGCCGATCGGCGACGACGACGACTCCCACCTGGGCGACTTCATCGAGGACGCGTCGACGCTCTCCCCGAGCGACGCCGCCCTCTACGCCAGCCTGCGCGAAGTGACCAAGGAAATCCTCGACAGCCTGACGCCGCGCGAAGCCAAGGTGTTGCGCATGCGTTTCGGCATCGAGATGAACACGGACCACACGCTGGAAGAAGTCGGCAAGCAGTTCGACGTCACGCGCGAACGCATCCGCCAGATCGAAGCCAAGGCTCTGCGCAAACTGCGCCACCCCTCGCGCTCCGAGAAGCTGCGCAGCTTCCTCGACGGCGCGGAATAAGCAAGTAGAATGCGGCGGCCCGCGAAAGCGGGCCGCTTCACGTTGACCGGCGATCGGCCGGTCACGGGCCTGTAGCTCAGTCGGTTAGAGCAGAGGACTCATAATCCTTTGGTCGTGGGTTCGAGTCCCACCGGGCCCACCATAAAAACAATGGGTTGCGACAATCGCAACCCATCAATCTCACCACAGGTTCAACAAAGGTTCAACCGGGTACAAGGATCGTAGGAGCGGCAATAGCGGCCGGCGGTTTCGGGCGACCGGGATAACGACCTAGTTTCATGCCGTCTAGAGTGGCCGGGTGCATGTACAGAGACGTCACGGAGAAGTGCGGCGTGACGCGATCGAAGTACTCCAGCACAAGCAGCGCGGATGGGGTTAGCCGAAGGCTCACCTTGAACTTCTTCTCTTTTTCGGTGTTGAAGATGAGACCGGGTTGTCCGAGCTTTTCGTATACGAACTCGGGTATGGTCTTCTTCGCCTTGCTGACCCAATGGGCGTGCTTTCTGATGTGGACCTCACCGTAGGCGGCGGTTCCGACGTACAGCCATATCGGCAGCGGGTCATTCAGGCCGTCGATGATGCCGCCAGGGAAATGCGAGAAGTGCGGAGAGTTATCGACAAGCCACAAGTGCCTTGCGTGCGTGCCTTGGGAGGTGAAGACGGGCATTGCCAATTGCACCGGATTTGGTTATATTGAGGCTGTCCGAAGATGAAGTGTCCGCCGATTAGGCCTGAAGGCGAGACATCGAAGCGGAAAGTGGGGCCGAAAGATACCACTTGAACGGGGTACTCGGGAAACCGAGTTCGGGATGCCCAGGAAATGGGATACCGC
>DASVZD010000332.1:0-16468 GCA_036391815.1 Rhodocyclaceae bacterium | reverse complement strand
GGGCCAACGGCGCCTACCAGCGCGACGACGGCCTGTGGGTCTATCGCAAGCTGCGCGCCCGCGAGCTGTGGGACCAGGTCATGCGCTCGACCTACGACCACGCCGAGCCGGGCATCCTGTTCATCGATCGCATGAACAAGGACAACAACCTCAACTACTGCGAGACCCTCGAGGCGACCAACCCGTGCGCCGAGCAGCCGCTGCCGCCCTACGGCTGCTGCTGCCTGGGCTCGATCAACCTGACCCGCTACGTCAAGCACCCGTTCAGCGAGCAGGCCGAGTTCGACTACCAGGGCTTCGGCAAGACCATCGACACCTCGGTGCGCATGCTCGACAACGTGCTCGACGTCACCCACTGGCCGCTCGAGCAGCAGCAGGACGAGGCGCGCGCCAAGCGCCGCGTCGGCCTGGGCTTCACCGGCCTGGGCGACGCCCTGATCATGCTGCGCCTCAAGTACGACGCGCCGGAAGCCCGCGCCATGGCGACCAAGATCTCCGACTTCATGCGCGACCGCGCCTATCTCGCCTCGGTCGAACTCGCGCGCGAGCGCGGCGCCTTCCCGCTGTTCAACGCCGACCTCTACCTGTCGGGCGGCAACTTCGCCTCGCGCCTGCCGGCCGAGGTCAAGGAGCACATCCGCCGCCACGGCCTGCGCAACTCGCACCTGCTGTCGATCGCGCCGACCGGCACCATCTCGCTGGCCTTCGCCGACAACGCCTCCAACGGCATCGAGCCGCCCTTCTCCTGGGTCTACACCCGCAAGAAGCGCATGGCCGACGGCACGCTGAAGGAATACTCGGTCGAGGACTACGCCTGGCGTCTCTATAAGCACCTCGGCGGCGACACCGCCAAGCTGCCCGAATACTTCGTCACGGCGCTGGAGATCTCCGCGCAGGCGCACAAGGACATGGTCGCCGCCGTCGCCCCGTGCATCGACACCGCCATCTCGAAGACGGTCAACGTGCCGGAAGACTATCCGTACGCCGAGTTCGAAGACCTCTACATGACGGCCTGGAAGGCCGGCCTCAAGGGTCTCGCCACCTACCGTCCCAACAAGGTGCTGGGCTCGGTGCTGTCGGTCGAGAGCAGCTCGCAGGCCAACACCCAGAAGCAGCCGCAGGACGTCATCATCGACAGCGCCAACCGCCGCCTGTCGATCGGCGCCCTGCCCGCTCCGGTGCTCGCCTCCCTGCGCTGGCCGGGCCGCCCGCGCCTGCACGAGGGCAACGCCTCCTGGACCTACATGATCGAGACGCCGCACGGCGAGTTCGCGCTGTTCGTCGGCCAGATCGAGAACGAGCTGCACCGCTCGGTGCCCTTCGAGGTCTGGGTCAACGGCGTCGAGCAGCCGCGCGGCCTGGGCGCCGTCGCCAAGACGCTGTCGATGGACATGCGCGCCAACGACACGGCCTGGCTCAAGCTCAAGCTCGACGCGCTGGCCTCCACCGTCGGCGAGGAGCCGTTCGAGATACCGATGCCGCCGCACGGCGAGCGCCGCATCGTGCCGGGCGCCGTCTCGGCGATGGCGCAAGTCGTGCGCTGGCGCTGCGAGCAGCTCGGCGTCTTCGAAGGCGACGGGGCGACGCCGGTGCTCGACGCCATGTTCTCGCGCGACGAGCCGAAGACCGGCACCGACGGCACGCTGTCCTGGACCGTCGACATCGTCAATCCGTCCTCGCGCGAGGAGTTCGTGCTGGGCCTGAAGGAGATCACCCTGCCCGACGGCGTCACGCGTCCCTACTCGGCGTGGCTCTCGGGCAACTACCCGCGCGCCCTCGACGGCCTCACAAAGCTGCTGTCGCTCGACATGCGCGTCATGGACCCGGCCTGGATCGGCATGAAGCTGCGCAAGCTCACCAACTACCCGGAACCGCTCGGCGGCTTCATGGCCTTCGTGCCCGGCACGCGGCGCCAGCAGCACTGGCCGTCGACCGTCGCCTACCTGGCGCGGCTGATCATGCACCGCTACTCGATGCTCGGCATCCTCGACGAGAACGGCTATCCGACGCGCGAGATGGGCATCCTGGAAACGCCGGGACAGAAGGGCGAAGTCAAGGTCCAGCGCGGCTCGCTGTGCGCCGAGTGCGGCAACATGACGGTGATCCGCAAGGACGGCTGCGACTTCTGCACGGCTTGCGGTGCGGTGGGCAGCTGCGGCTGACCGGGCCAAAGAGCAGGAAGCAGGAAGGGGAAGCCGGGCTCCGCGAGGAGCCCGGCTTTTTTATCCCCTCCGCACCAGCCGCCGCGCCAGCTCCTCGACGAAGCCGCGTTGCCCGGGAAGGATCCTTTGCATGGCTTCCGGCACGGCGAACCACTCCGCCCGGTCGGCCTCGGGAAAGCGCTTCAGCGTCCCCGATCCCTTCGGCCATTCCAGTTCGAAGGTATTTGAAACCAGCTTGGCCGGATCCCAGTCCAGTTCCACGGCCCAGGCCGAGACGATCTTCCCGCTCGGCTGCCGCAACGGCGCCAGTTCGATGAAGGATCCGCGGGGCGCGAGGCCGGTTTCCTCCTGGAACTCGCGCAAGGCGGCGTCGAAGGCCTGCTCCGGTTCCACGTACTCCCCCTTCGCCACCGACCAGGCGCCGATGTCCTTGCGCGCCCAGAACGGGCCGCCCGGATGGACCAGCAGGACCTCGATCCCGCCGTCCCGCCACCGATAGGGAAGGATTCCCGCGCTTCGCGTCGCCATCTGTCCATGATAGCCGCCGGCCGGGCCAGGCGCGGCGGCGGCGCCTCGAATGACAAGCGCCTATGCCAGTTGCCACCCGACGGGAATTCGGGCAGCATTCGGCACCACTCGAGGCCCCCACCAGAATGAAAAAGCCGCGGATACTCGTCGTCAACTGCTTCTCGGACAACCATCGCGGCGCGCGTGGCAATCCCCTGTTCGTGCCGCAGCCGATGATCGCCGCCGTGCTGGCGGGCATCGTGCAGCGCGAGAAGGCCGAGGTGCGGGCGTGGTGCGAGTTCTCGCAAGGCCCGCTGGAAGACCTGCGCCTGCTCGGCTGGCCCGACCTGCTGGTGCTGACCGGGCTGAACGCGGCATTCGACCGCATGAAGCAGGTCGCCGCCTATGCCAGGACCCTGAACCCGCAGGTCGTCGTCGCCATGGGCGGCTCCGCTGCCCGGGCGCTGCCGCTGCTGAGCCGCCGCTACTTCGACTACGTCTGCACCGGCGACGTCGAGCAACTGGTCGACGTCCTCGACGACACCTTCGGCGCCGGCCTGGCCGCCGAACGTCCGCTGCCCCGCTACGACCTGACGAAATGGCTCGGCTGGATCTCGTTTGCCGAGAGTTCGCGCAACTGCAATTTCCGCTGCAACTTCTGCTCGATGACCGCCGAGGACCGCGACCATGTCGCCTACGACCTCGACTACGTGCGGCGCCAGATCGAGGCGATGGGCTACCGGCACTGCGTGATGTTCCTCGACCAGAACTTCTTCGCCGGCAGCCGCAGCTTCCTGCGCGCGCGGCTGGAACTGCTGCGCCAGCTTCGCCGCGAAGGGCGCTTCGGCGGCTGGTCGGCCCTGGTGACGAGCGACTTCTACACCGATCCCGAGAACCTGCGGCTGGCCAGGGAATCGGGCTGCATCGGCTTTTTCTGCGGCGTCGAGTCGTTCAGCCGCGACCAGATCGCCGCCTACAAGAAGAAGCAGAACCTGATCCTGCCGCAGGAGCAGATGATCGCCGGCAGCATCGAAGCCGGGCTGGTGTTCCACTACGGCATGATGTTCGACCCCACCGATCGCAGCGTGGACGACCTGCAGGAGGAGATCGACTTCATTGCCGGCAATCCGAAGATCACGCTGCCGAGCTTCCTGAGCTTCGCCATACCGCTGATCGGCACTCCCCTGTTCGCCGACCGCCTGACGGAGGGATCGCTGCTGCCCGACCTCAAGCTGCGCGACATGGACGGGCGCTCGATCGTCTGCCACACGCGGGATCCGCTCGACAAGGTGGTCGACTTCGCCCGGCGCATGGACGGCGGCCTCATGCCGCGGCGCAAGGTCGCCGCGCACGCCTGGAACTTCTACCGCCGCTACCGCGGCCGGATGAGCTTTCTCGGCATGGGCAGCGCCATGGTCGATGCCTGGGCGATGGCCTTCCCCGCGCTGGGCACCAACGGACGCGACCGCCGCGTCGTCGACGCCTCTACCTGCCGCAGCTACGTGGCGAGCACCGAGAAGGCCGGCAGCCTCTACCGACCGAAGATCCGCGTCGCCGACCGCTACCGGGCCAATTTCGCGCCCTTGTTCGTGACCGACGCGGACGGCGGGCTGGCGGAAGACGTCATCGACGATCTCGCGCCGAGGCTGGTGCGCGCCAGGCCGGCCGCCGATTCCCTATTCGAGGGTGCCGCGCAGTAAGGCCCGCAGCTTGGCCGGCGAGACCGGCTTGTGCAGCACCCGGTAGCCGCTCGATCTCACCTCCTGCAGCTTGTCGGCGCTGATGTCGCCCGTGATGATGACGCCGGGGAGGCTGCTGTCGAAGTGCTCGCGCAGCCAGTCGAGCACCACGATGCCGGTCTCGTTCTCGCGCAGGCGGAAGTCGACGATGGCGAACTGCGGCTGCCATTGCATCGACTGGATGGCGGCCACGGCCTGCACGTGCGACTCGGCTTCCACCACGTCGCAGCCCCAGCCGCGCAGCAGCATCGCCAGCGCGAGGCGCACGTCGGGCTCGTCGTCGACGATCAGCACCCGCAGCGAGTCGAACGCCATCGGGACGTCGGGCGCCTCGGCGCGCACCTGCGGACGCGCGGTGCCGGCCGGCACCGTCACCGAGAACACCGTGCCGTGTCCGACCCGGCTGTGCACCGAGATGGCCAGGCCGAGCAGCCGGGTGAGCCGGCGCACGATGGCAAGCCCGAGGCCGAGGCCCTTGGTGCGGTCGCGCTCCGGATTGCCGATCTGGTAGAACTCCTCGAAGATCCGTTCGTACTCGCCGGCCGGAATTCCGATGCCGCTGTCGACCACGTCGATGCGCCAGCTCCCCGCACGCCGGCGGCACGCCACCACGATGCCGCCGGCATCGGTGTAGCGCAGCGCGTTGGCCACCAGGTTGCGCAGGATGCGCTCGAGCAGCTGCGGATCCGTGTAGACCACGGCGCGGGTGCCGCGGATGTGCAGCCGCAGCCCCTTGTTGGCGGCCAGCCGCTCGAAGTCGTTCTGCAGCCGGGCGAAGATGGTCTCGACGAGGAAATTGCTCTCCTTGGGCTGCGTCACGCCGGCGTCGAGCTTGGAGATGTCCAACAGCGCGTTGAACAGCATCTCCAGCGCGTCGACCGACCGCACGATGTGGGTGGTGAGTTCCTTCAGTTCCGCCGGCCGCTGCTCGTTCATCAGCGCACCGGAGAACAGCGCCAGCGCGTGCATCGGCTGCCGCAGGTCGTGGCTGGCGGCGGCGAGGAACTTCGACTTGGCGGCATTGGCGTCCTCCGCCGCCCGCTGGGCGGTGAGCGCGGCCGCGGTCTGCTCGCGCAGCTGGCCGATCAGGTCCTCGTTCTCGTGGCGCCGCCGCAGCGCCTCGATCAGTACCCGGTTGAAGCTGCGTCCCGATTGCAGCACGAATCCCAGGTAGACGGTCAGCATGGCGACCATCAGCCAATGGACGCCGTCGTTTTCCCACGCCAGGCGGACGATGAACAGCAGCAGGATCGCCGAGACCGACCCGACGAAACCCCTCATCAGCATGCCGTTGGCCGGGACGGAGCCGGCCGCCAGGCCGCACAGCATGATCGCCAGCAGCGCCTGGTGCGTCACCGAGTCGGGCAGGAAGAACAGCAGCCCGGCGAGGCCCCACATCAGTCCGCTGCAGGCCGCCAGCACGCTCATGACGGCCGCCCAGCGGCGCAGGTCGGCCGCGCCGTCCGGCGGACGGCGCCAGTACCAACGGGCGACCAGAACGCGCGAAACCTGGAAGGCGATCTGGGCGCCGAACCAGCCGAAGACCGCTGCGGCCGGCACGCTTCCGTAGATCATCAGGACCAGCAGCACCGAGATGACGACGTTGGCGACCACGGTGCCCGAGACCGGCTGGTTTTGCGGCCCCACCACCTGCCTCACCTGATCCGCCAGAATGCGGTCGTCTTGCTCGAACGGGACGGTCACGCGTCTCTCCTTTGCATCCGCGTGTATATGACAGGCGGGGACGCCAAGTCAAGCCCGGCTTGCGCCGTTCCAAATGGACTTGCCGCCACCTTGGACGTACACTTGCCGCCGGCATCGCCGCCTGGGACTAGCGGCATAGCGGGGAACAGCTTCCATGAACGGATTCAAAGCGCTTCTGGCAACGGCGGGCGTCGCGCTCGCTCGCGCCGCATCGGCCGGCGACGACGGCCTCGACCGGCTTCTCTCCATGAGCCTCGAGGAACTGATGGCCACCAAGGTAACCATCTCGACCAGCACCCAGCAGGCGCTGACGCGGGCCCCTTCGGTGGTTTCGGTCATCACGGCGGACGACATTCGCGCCACCGGCGCGACCAACCTCACCGAGATCCTGCAGACGGTGCCCGGCGTATACGTGCGTGAGAACCTGTTCGGGTTCCGTCCCCAGATCACCTTTCGCGGGGCGGCTGGCACGCATACGCTGCTGATGGTGAACGGTGAGCCGATCCGCGACCTGGTGTGGTCGTCGGGCATCTTCTGGAAAGGCCTGCCGACGACGATGATCGAGCGCGTCGAGATCATCCGCGGCCCCGGCTCGGCGCTGTTCGGTTCCGATGCTTCGGCGGGCGTCATCAACGTCATCACCAAGACGGCAGCCGGAGTGCAGCGGCCCGAGGCGGGCGCCCGGGCCGGAAGCTTCGGCATGCGCGAAGGCTGGGCGCAGTATGGCGGGACCTGGAACGGCGTCGAAGTCGCCGCGACCGCGCAGGCCTCGCATACGGACGGGCACGATCCCTTCATCGCCCGCAAGTCCACGCAGGCATTCCCCTACCTGCCGGGCAATGCCGACTATCGCTACGACAACCAGGACTTCCGCTTCTCCGCCGGGCACGGCGACTGGCGCCTGCTCGCCGATTTCACGCGGCACAGCAACCTGGGCGTCGGCCTGACCGGGGCTGCGGTGCTCGATCCGAACACGCGCGGCTCCGACGAACGCTCCGACCTCGCCCTGCTCTACAGCAACGGCGGCTTCAGCGAGGACTGGGGCCTGAACGCCGAGGTCCGCTACTACGAATTGCGCTATTCCTCGGGCGACGGCTTCTTCGAGCAGCCGCCGAGCGGCGCCTATCCGGCAGGCGAGATCAACCGCATGCGGTCCGCGCAGCGCGGCTTCAGCACCGAGGCCAGCGGGCTCTATTCCGGCTTCGCCAGGCACGCGGTGCGGATCGGCGCCGGCTACAAGTCGGACAACCTCTACCAGGTCCAGCAGATCGTCAACTTCGGCACCGGGCCCGACGGCCAGAGGCTGCCGGCCGGCGGCCCGCTGATGGACCTGTCGAACACGCCCTACGCCTTCGCGCCGCAACAGACGCGCCGCATCGGCTACGCCTTCCTGCAGGACGAGTGGACCATCGCGAACAACTGGGAACTGACGGCGGGTGCGCGCTACGACAGCTACTCCGACTTCGGCAGCACCGTGAACCCGCGCCTGGCCCTGGTCTGGCAGAGCACCGACCGCCTGGTCACCAAGCTGATGTACGGCAGGGCCTTCCGCGCGCCCTCCTACCTCGAACTCTATTCGCTGACCGCCGCCACCCGCCCGAATGCGAACCTCACGCCCGAGCGCTCGCGCACCTGGGACCTGGCGTTCTCCTACTCGGCGTCGCGCGATCTCAAGCTCGGCATCGACTTCTACCGCTTCGCGCAGACCAACCTCATCGCGGCCGATTCCTCCAACCAGTTCCAGAACATCGGCAACAACACCGCCCGCGGCATCGAACTGGAGGCGCAGTGGCAAGTCGCGCCGAGCCTGCGGATCTCCGGCAACGCCACGCATCGCAGCGAAACCATCGCGTTCAACTCGGTGCCCAAGCAGAAGGCCTACCTGCGGGCGGACTGGAGCTTCGCCCCCAACTGGAACTGGGACGTCCAGGCGAACCGCATCGGCGCGCGGCCGCTGCCGGCCGGCGATCCGCGCGCGCCGCTCAACGCCTACACCCTCATCGACACGACGCTCCGCTATTCCCCGCGCAAGCACTGGGAACTCGCCGCCTCGGTGCGCAACCTGTCGGACGCCGACGCGCGCGAATACAGCAGCGCTGCGATTCCCTACAACCTGCCGCTGCCCGGACGTAGCCTCTACGCCGAAGCGCGCTACAAGTTCTAGCGGAGCCGGCCGGCCAGCCACCTGATGAAGACTGCCCCACACCCCGCCGGCGGCGGCCTCGCCAAGCGTCTTGTACTGGCGCTGGCGACGATCGCCCTCCTCGGCGGGAGCGCGGCGGCGCAAGGCCTGCCGACCGAGCAGTCGGTGCGCGCGGCGATGACCTTCAACTTCCTCAGGTTCACCGAATTCCCGCCGGAGTCCGGTGCCGCCGCTTCGCATCGCCTCCACCTGTGCTTCTCCGTGGGCGATCCCGCGCAGGCCGAGGCCCTCGCGGCGCTGGCCGGGCACAAGGTCGGCAACCGGGAGCTGGCCGTCGCGCGCATCGGTGAACAAGACAGCTGCCAGGTGATCTACGTCGATTCCCGGCAGCGCTGGACCGCCGCCGGCGAGACGCGCCCGCCGCACCCGGCGGCGCTGACCATCGGCAGCTACCGCGGTTTCGTCGAGGACGGCGGCATGATAGAAATCGACCTGCAGGACGAGGGCAACCGCTTCGACATCAACCTTGCACAGGCGCGCCTCGCGCACTTCCGCATGTCCCCGCAATTGCTGCGCCTGGCGCGCCGAATCCATGAATAAGCTGACCGGACCCGGCTCGCTCTTCGATCGGCGCTCGATCCGCTTCCCCATCCTGCGGCTCACCGTGGCCGCCGTGCTGTTCGGCATCGGGCTGGCGCTGTTCACCGATGCCGCCCTGATGCTGGACAACGTCCGCAAGGACATCCGCCGCACCCTGGAGGCGGCGGCGGACTCGGCCGGCATGGCGGCCAGCGCGGCCGTGGTGTTTCGCGACGCGGTCGCGGCCCGGGACGTGCTGCGGATGTTCGACGCCTATCCGGAAATCCAGGCGGCGGGGCTCTATCCGGTCAAGGGGCCCTGGCTTGCCAGCTACGGCAACGACCGCCTGCTGCCGGCCGACGCCGCCGACGTGCCGGCGACGGATGCCGACATCAGCGCGCTGGCCAGCACGGCGATCGTGCATGTGCCGATCATCGTGGACGGGGTTCCCATCGGCACCGTGTTCGTGCATGCCAAGCTGGAATCGTACTGGCGCACCTACCTGACCACCATGGCGACCACGATCTTCGTCGGGCTGAGCGCCGGCGCCCTCGCGCTGCTGCTGGCGATGCGCTTCCTCGACCGCATCATCCTGCCGGTGCGGCTGCTGGCGGAAGTCGCCCGCGACGCGCGGGTGCGCCAGGATTTCCGGCCGCGCCCGATCCCCGCCGCCGACGACGAGATCGGCGACATGGTGAGGAACTTCAACGCGCTGCTGGAGGAGGTCGATGCCGGCCGGCGCTGGCTGGAGACCTACCAGGGCGAACTCGAGCGCCTGGTGGCCGAGCGCACCGCGGAACTGTCGGCGGCGAAGGAGACGGCGGAGCGCGCCAACCTGGCGAAGTCGCGCTTCCTCGCCGCGGCCAGCCACGACCTGCGCCAGCCGATCCAGGCCATGCGGCTGTTCCAGGATGCACTGGGACGCACCGAGATGAGCGCCGAGCAGCGCCGCATCACCGACTACCTGGCGCAGTCGACGCGCAGCCTGGCGGAAATCCTCAACGTGCTGCTGGACGTCTCCAAGCTCGACGGCGGCATGGTGAAGCCGCACCCCGAGATCATCTTCGCACGCAACCTGCTGGGCACCATCGAGACCGAGTTTGCCCCGCTGGCCCTGGCCAAGGGACTGCGCTTCAAGCTGTTCTTCCCGACGCGCGACACCACGCTCTACGCCGATCCCAAGCTGCTCCACGGCGTGCTGCGCAACCTGATCGACAACGCCATCAAGTACACGGAGACGGGCGGCATTTTGGTCGGCATCCGCCGTCGCCGCGACCGGGTGCTGTTCCAGGTCTGGGATACCGGGATCGGGATCGCGCCCGAGCATATGCGGGCGATCTTCGACGAGTACTTCCAGGTCAGCAACCCGCAGCGCGACAGCACCAAGGGGCTGGGACTCGGCCTCGCCATCGTGCGGCGGGTGGCCGGCATCCTCGGCGGCCGCATCGCCTGCCGCTCCCGCGTCGGCAGGGGCTCGCTGTTCGAATTGAGCATGCCGGTGGGCCGCGAGCCCGAGGCGTCCCGCCGCATGCTGTCGTCCGCCGACCGGCCGGCCGCCTCGCCGCTGGCCGGCATACGCGTCGCCGTGGTCGAAGACGACCCGATGGCGGCCAAGGCGACCGAACTCTCGCTCGGCGCCTGCGGGATGTCGGTGACGTCCTTCCGCAGCGCCGAGGCCGCGCTCGACGACCCGGCGGTCTGCGACGCCGACTTCTACATCGTCGACTACCGGCTGCCGGGCATGAGCGGCACCGCCTTCCTCGAAGCGGTGCAGCAGCGGTGCGGCCGGGGAATCTGCGCCGCGGTGCTCACCGGCGAAACGCCGGGGGACGATGCGCAATCGCGCTTCGGCGCCTGGAAGACCTTGTTCAAGCCGGTCGACCTCGAAGCGCTGGTGGCGGAAATCCAGCGACAGCTGGAGGCGGACGCTGCCGCCCGGGAGACAGCCGGGCGCTGAGCCCTTCGCGCTATTTGCTCGGTACGAAGTCCCAGGGCACGTCGCATTCCCGGAGCGGGCGGCCGAAGTCGTCGGTCGGCCAATTGTCCTTCGACTCGTCCTGAGCCTCGGCCTTCTTGCGCTGGTCGCCCCGGTCGTCGGGTGACTGGCGGGCCGTCCTCACCAGCGCAGTGACCGGGCCGGTTTCAACCTGCGACGAGGGCGGATTTCCGTCTGCGGCGGCCGATGCGCAAGCACCCGCCAGCGCCGCGGCCAGCGCGGCTGCCATGAACCCCGTCCGACGAAGAAACGCTGCGTGCATTGCGATGAAGGCGGCCGGCAGCCGCCGCGTGATGCCACCCTGCAAGGATCGTCCTGCGGCGTGTATTAGTCAATCGGGGATTGCTTATATACCCTGACGCCCGCGTCAGGAAGGGCTTGGGCCAGCAGGCGCTCATGTATAATTTCGCCATCTGCCCCAGCGGCGCCCGCCCATCCTCCGGCGTCCCACTGCCCCCTTCCAGCAGCCCTTTTCCACCATGTCCGATACCGCCTATTGCTACCATTGCGGGACTCACCATCCCAAGGCAGAAATGCGCCAGATCGATACCAAGGGAGGCAAGCGCTGGCGCTGCATCAGGAGCATCGAGGCGACCAAGCAGGGGCGCGCCGAGCGCGAGGCCTTCGGCCGCCAGACGACGGCCATGAACAAGGCCGAGGCGCAGAGCAAGAAGGCCCGCATCACGCTCGCACTCGAGCGCTGACCGGCAGGGCTTCCTCCTAGAACAGGCTGGCGACGACGAAGCGGTCGCGCGCGGCCAGCTTCTCGAGTCCCTTGGACGCTTCCAGGGAGGCGCCGCACCTCATCACGTGGGCAAGGAAGGTGGTGAGCGCCAATGCCAGCGCGTAGCCGGTCTCCTGCCATTCCGCGCGGAACTCCGAGAAGGACAGCGTCTTGGCGGAGAGCTTGCCGCTTTTCATCGGCACCAGGGTGACTTTGGAGCCATCGTTGCGGATGACGATGGCGGTGGTACGAGTGCGGTTGACGACGACCATGTTTCCCCTTGCGCAGGCCAGTGCGACGCGAATATCAACGGCCGTTGCGCGGGAATCTTTAGCGCTCAGCTGCGCCGGCCGTGCTCGACGGCAAACACCGCCGCCTCGACCCGGGACGTGAGGTTGAGCTTGGCGAGGATGTGGCGCACGTGCAGCTTGACGGTGTCATGGCTGATGTCGAGGTCCCGCGCAATCGCCTTGTTCGACATGCCTTGCGCCAGGTAGTCGAGGATCTCCCGCTCGCGCGCCGTCAGCTGCTTGAGCGCCTCGGCCTTGTTGCCGCCCGCCGTGGCGCCGCCGCCCTGCAGCAGGTTCACCAGCTTGAGGGTCATCGAGGGCGCCACCACGGTCTCGCCGCGCACGGCCCGCTGGACCGCATCGACCACGTCGTCCGGCTCCATGTCCTTCAGCAGGTAGCCCTGGGCGCCCGCGCGCATGGCGTCGGCCAGGTCGTCCTCGGCGTCGGACACGGTGAGGATCAGCACCGGCCCGCGCCAATCCTTGGCGCGAATATGGCGCAGCAGCGAGATGCCGCCGGCCGGCGGCATGTTGAGGTCGGTGATCACGACATCGGGCCTGGTCTCGTCGAGCAGCCGCAAGGCATCCTCCTCGTTGCCGGCGATGCCGGCGATCCGGATCTCGCCGCGCTGCTCGAGCAGCTCGGCCAGCCCCTTGCGGAACAGCGTGTGGTCGTCGACCAGCAGGACTCGGATTTCTTCGTTCATGAGGTGACCCGTACCGGCATTGCCGGGAACATCAGACGCACGCGGAAGCCGCCCTGCGGCAGGTTGGCCACTTCCACCCGGCCGCCGATCTTGCGGGCGCGCTCGCGCATGATCGAGAGGCCGAAATGGTCGCGCAATTGCGGGTGCTCGTCGAAGCCGCCGGTGCGGTTGGCGATGGCGAAGAAGCCCTGCCCGCCCTTGCCGTTGTCCTCGACGGTGGCGACGTAGTAGTCGCCGTCCCCTTCGATCAGCAGCCGCGCCTGCGTCGCGCCGGAATGCTTGACGACGTTGGCGAGCGCCTCCTGGATGATGTAGAACACCTGCGCCTCCTGGTCCACCGACAGGCGCAGGTCGGCGACGCGGTTCTGGTAGTCGAGCGCGATGCCGGTGCGGCCCTCGAAGGCGTCCGCGAACCCCTTGAGCGCGTGGAGCAGGCCCATCGGATCCATGCGGTTGCGGAACTGCGCCAGCAGCGAACGCAGCTGCGTATAGGCCTCGTCGAGCGCCTGGCGCACGTCGCCGGTGTACTTGCCGGCACGCTCGTTCTCGCCTTCCGACAGCGCGTCCTGCAGCAGCGATAGCCGCATCTTCATGTAGGCGAGCGACTGGGCCAGCGAGTCGTGCACCTCCGCGGCCATCATCTGCCGCTCGTTCATCAGCGTGATGCGCAGGTTCTCGCGCTTCAGCCGCGCGTTCTCGAGCGCCATGCCGAGGTGCTCGCCGATCGAGCGGAACAGCAGCGCCACCTCTTCCGGCAGCTCGAAGCACTCCGGCAGGAACAGGTTGTAGGTGCCCTGCAGCTGGCCGGCGTGCTGCAGCGGCACCACCACCATCGCCGCGCAGCCGCGGGCGAAGTAGTCGTGGCCGGTGCGGCTCTCGCACATCTGCAGGTCGATCTCGTAGTGCATGCGGTCGTTGCGCACGGCGCTGCCGCACAAGCCGCAATCGATCGGAACCAGCCGCTCGCGCTCGACCAGGTCGGCAGGCAGGCCGCGGGCCGCGACCAGGCGCAGGTGCTTGCGGTCCGAGGCCAGCACGCGGACCGCGCCGGCCGTCGCGTGCGCGAGCTTGATCATGGTGCCGAGGAAGCGGCCGAGCATCTCCTCGACGTCGTCCTCGTCGGCCAGGCTGGCCGACACTTCCGAGATGATGGAAAGCGCCTGCAGCCGATAGGTCTCGTCGACATCGATTTCCATGCCGCGCCCGGGCGTCGAATCCATGCTCATCCCTCCGCGCCTGGCCGGACCGGCTTCACGCCGGCAGCGGCCACGCGCCGCTGAAAATCTTGTCGGCCCACAGCAGGCTGGCAACGGTCTTGCCGTCGGTGATCTCGCCGTCCCGCACGGCGAGCAGCGCGTCGCCCAGCGTCAATTCCATGATCTCCAGGATCTCGCCGTCGTCGCGCTCATGGCCGACGAAACTCAGGCCGTGCGCCAGGAAGATCTCGATGCGCTCGTCCGAATAGCCGATGCAGGTATGCAGCGTGCCGAGGTGGCGCCAGGTCTTGGCCTTGTAGCCGGTCTCCTCGCGCAGCTCGCGGCGCGCCGTGTCGAGCGGGTGCTCGCCCGCATCGATCTTGCCGGCCGGCAGTTCCAGGAACACGCGCTTCAGCGGATAGCGGAACTGCCGCTCGAACAGCAGCTTGCCGTTGTCCAGCGTGGCGATCACGACGACGGCGCCCGGATGGGCGATCCATTCGCGCACGCTCTCGGCGCCGTCCGGCAGCCGCACGCGATCGCGGTGGACGTGCAGCAGCGCGCCGTCGAACACCTGCTCGGTGCTGAGCGTTTCCTCGTGGAAGTTCTCGTCGTCCATGTCGTTGTCGTGGTCTTCGCCGCCCATTGAACTTCAGTGGTAAGGCGCCATCTTATTTTAGCGGTTGTTCATAGACCAACGGAGAGAGGGAAAGAAAATGTCCGCATTCATTCCTGGCTTCAACGACGACGGCGTCGTCACCGTCAATCGCGTCTTCATCAAGGACGGCTATACCATCGACGACCTCGAGGAGCGGGTGGCCATGCTCTGCGAGAACGTCAAGACCTACCACTCGGAAACCGGCTTCATCGGCGGCATGGTCCTGCTCAACAGCGGCATGATCTCGAACGAGGGCAGCACCGTGGGCCAGGCGGTCGGCAGCCCAGACAAGGACCGCGAGGCGCTGATCGTCACGGCCTGGCGGTCCTTTGAAGAGCACGAGGCCTCGCATCGCAGCGCCACCTTCCAGCCGCTATTCCGGCGGGTCCTGGAACTTTGCGAGAACGGCAACGAGGAGATCGCCTATCGCATGCTCTGGTCCGGCAAGGCGTATTCGGCGGAAGAAGCGGCGGAGGCGCGTGCGGCGAAGGAGCGCTACGCCAAGGCGGCCTGACGGCCCGCCGGCAAGGCTTCGGCGCGGTGCCGCACCGGCGGCGCCGCGCCGACGGATTAGAAAAGAAGCACCTTGACGATGTTGAGCACGACGGCAAGCGCCCCGACGCTGAGGCCCAGCGCCACTGCCAGTCCCGCCGCCACGCAGACCACACATTTTCCGGTATCGAGCACTTCGTTCATGGTGAAGCTCCCTGGCAAGTAAGAAAGCCGGTCCTCCATTCGCTCTTAACCTCTTGTAGTTCCGAATATATCCGTCATGCTGCACTGCAGCGAGCGATATTTTTTCATGTTATAGTTGAATTTGATTTGTCTATCGCCCCAGCCACGTGAGCCATTTCCCGCCGCTGAAAGCCTTACGCGCCTTCGAATCCGCGGGCCGGCACCTCAGTTTCCAGAAGGCCGCCGCAGAACTCCACGTCACCCCGGCTGCGATCAGCCACCAGATCAAACTGCTCGAGGAACACCTCGGCACTCCCCTGTTTTCCCGCATGACGCGTCGCATCAAATTGACTGCGGCAGGACGGCATCTGCTGCCCGAACTGGCGGACGGCTTCGCCCGCATCGCTGCTGCGGTGGCCCGAGTACGCAGCAGCCGGCGTCCGGGAACGCTCTCCATTGCCGTGCCGCCGCTGTTCGCCTCCAAATGGCTGATGCCGCGCCTGCATGCCTTCGTCAGCGCCTTCCCCGACCTCGAGCTCAAGGTGTCAACCGGGATGCATCTGGTCGATGCGCACCGGGACTTGCCGGTCCCGCACGCCAGGGGCGACAGCGAGGAAGCCCCCGTCGACATCGCCATCCGCTTCGGCAGCGGTCGTTACCCGGGGTGCCGCGCCATGAAGCTCTTCGACGTCTCATTCACGCCGCTGTGCAGCCCTCGCCTGCCGACCACCGCCCGTCCGCTGCGCAGTGCCGCCGACCTCGCTCATCATCCGTTGCTGCACGACGACCTCCACCACCTGAGCGACGGCTGGGCCAGCTGGGCCTCGTGGTTCGAGGCAGCGGGCATCGAGAACCTCGCTCGCAGGCGCGGTCCCCATTTCAGCCAGCCGATCCTCGGCCTCGATGCCGCGATCGACGGCGCCGGGGTCGTGCTGGGCTCGCGGGAGCTGGCGGCGGCGGACCTCGCCGCCGGGCGGCTGCTGGCCCCGATACCCATCGCGATCCGCACCGGCGCGAGCTACTACGCCGTGTGCTGCGAAGACGAAGCCGACGATCCGAGGATCGCCGGCTTCATGGACTGGCTGTTGCGCGAGGTGAAGACCGGCCGCGCGATGCCGGCCGGCAGGAAGGCTAGAGCGACCTCATCATAGCCGTCGTGCACATCATCATGACGTTGTCGGGCAGCAGGCCGAACAGCGCCACGGCGAGGCCGTTGATCGACAGCAGCACGCGCATGTCGATCGGCGCGACGATGGGAGCGGTATCCACCGGCGCATCGAAGTACATCAGCTTGACGACGCGCAGGTAGTAATACGCGCCCACCAGCGAGAACATCACCGCGAACACGGCGACGCCGATATAGCCGGCCTTGATGGCGGCGAGCAGCA
>DASVZD010000331.1:0-2261 GCA_036391815.1 Rhodocyclaceae bacterium | reverse complement strand
CCCAGCACGACGGTCGCCTTGAGGCCGGCGAGCGCCAGTTCGCGCGCCAACTCATTGACCGACTCCGACAGCGCCGGAATGACGATCAGCAACGGGACCACGGCGAGGTCCTGGAACAGCAGCACGCCCATCACCTCCCGGCCGTGCGCCGAATCGAGCTCGAGGCGCTCCGCCAGCAGCTTGGACAGGATGGCGGTGGACGACATGGCGAGCAAGCCGCCGAGCGCCATGCCGGCCAGCCAGGACAGACCGAAGGAGACGGCGATCGCCGTGGTCACCGCCATGGTGGCGACGATCTGCGCCATGCCGAGCCCGAAGACGATGCGCTTCATGGCGAACAGGCGCGCCAGCGAGAATTCGAGGCCGATGGTGAACATCAGGAACACCACGCCGAACTCGGCCAGTTCCCGGGCGCCCTCGTCCGCCGGCAGGAGGCCGAGCGCGTGCGGTCCGGTGACGGCGCCGACCAGCAGGTACCCGAGGATGGGCGGCAGTCCGAGGGCGCGAAACACCGCCACGACGACCACCGAAGCGCCAAGCAGCAACAGGACGAGTTGCAGGGTGTTCATCGGGTGCAGACGTTATAATTTGATCCAATCATAAACGATACCCCCATGATTCCAGACTCTTCCCGCGCCATCGCGATGGCGAAGCGCGTCCTCTCGATCGAGGCGGAGGCAGTGACGGCCCTGGCGGAACGGCTGGGTCCCGAGTTCCGCCGCGCGGTCGACCTGGTCCTCGCCAGTTCCGGGCGCGTCATTGTCAGCGGCATCGGCAAGTCGGGCCATATTGCGCGCAAGATCGCGGCGACCATGGCGAGCACCGGGACGCCGGCCTACTTCGTCCATGCCGCCGAAGCGGTGCACGGCGACCTCGGCATGATCACGCACGACGACGTGGTCATCGCCATCTCGAATTCCGGCGAGAACGACGAGCTGCTGACCATCGTTCCGCTCATCAAGCGGCAGGGCGGCCGACTCATCGCCATCACCGGCAACGCCAGTTCCTCGCTGGCCCAGGAGGCGGACGTGCACCTGGACGCGCGCGTGCGCGAGGAGGCCTGCCCGCTGAACCTGGCCCCGACGGCCAGCACGACGGCGGCGCTGGCGCTCGGCGATGCCCTGGCGGTGGCGCTGCTCGACGCCCGCGGCTTCGGCGCCGAGGACTTCGCCCGTTCGCACCCCGGCGGCGCGCTGGGACGCAAGCTGCTGACGCACGTCGCGGACGTGATGCGCGGGCGCGACCAGGTTCCCAGCGTCGAGGAACGGACGCCGGTGGTCGAAGCGCTGCTGACCGTCAGCCGCGGCGGCCTCGGCATGACCGCCGTGCGCGGCACGGGCGGCCAGCTGACGGGCATCTTCACCGACGGTGACCTGCGCCGGGCGATGGAGCGGCTTGGCGACCTGCGTGCGGTCGCCGTCGCCGACGTGATGACGCGAGGTCCGCACACCATCGAGCCGCATCGGCTCGCAGTGGAGGCGGTCGAGATGATGGAGCGCCACCGCATCACCCAGTTGCTGGTGGTCGACGAGCAGGGCGTCCTCGTCGGCGCGCTCAACATGCACGACCTGTTCCGCGCGAAGGTGGTCTGATGGCCGCTCTCGACAAGGCAGCGCAAGTGCGGCTGATGGCCTTCGACGTGGACGGCGTGCTGACCGACGGCCGGCTCTACTTCAGCCCCCGCGGCGACGAGATGAAGGCGTTCTTCACCCGCGACGGCCTCGGGCTGAAGCTGCTGCAGCGGGCCGGGATCCAGGTGGCGATCATCACCGGCCGCGAGTCGGAGATCGTTGCCCAGCGTGCGGCAAACCTGGGCATCGACCTGGTGCGCCAGAACGTCGCCGACAAGCGCGCCGTCATGGCGGAACTGCTCCGGCTGCAGGGGATCGGCTTCGGGCAGGCTGCCTACATGGGCGACGACATCGTCGACGTCGGGGTGATGAGGGCCTGCGGCTTTTCCGCCACCGTGCCGGACGGGCATGCCCTGGCGCGCAGGTTTGCCGACTATGTCGCGGAGGCCCCGGCCGGCCGCGGCGCCGTCCGGGAGGTCTGCGAGCTGGTGCTGCGCGCGCAGGGGAAGCTCGATCAAGTCCTGGAGCCCTACCTGGCATGAGGCACACCGGCGCCGCGCTGTTCCCGATCGCCGTCATGAGCCTGCTGGCGGCGGGCACGTTCTGGCTCAATCGGGCGACGCAGGTCGACCTCGGTCGCGACGCCAAGCAGCGCCATGACCCCGACTACATCGTGTATCACTTCACCGT
>DASVZD010000330.1:0-2406 GCA_036391815.1 Rhodocyclaceae bacterium | reverse complement strand
CTGGTGCTGAAGCCGATCAAGGAGTGGCGCCAGCCGAGCAAGGAATGGCTGACCGAGGAGATCCGCAAGGTGCTGGCGCAGTTTCCCGGCATGGACACCAGCTACACCCAGCCGATCGAGATGCGCGTCGCCGAGATGCTGACCGGCACGCGCGGCGACCTCGCCATCAAGATCTACGGCAGCGACGTCAAGGAGCTCAACGGGCTGGCCGAGCGCATCGCCGCCCTGCTGAAGACCATTCCCGGCGCCGAGGACGTGCTGACGGTGAAGAACGAGGGCGTGCAGTACTTCATGGTGGACATCGACCGCCTGGCGGCCGGCCGCTTCGGCCTCGACATCGAGGAGATCTCCGCTGCGCTGCGCTCGCAGATCGAAGGCCAGTCGGCCGGGCTGGTGCTCGAGGGCGTGCGCCGCACGCCGCTGATGATCCGCGGCGGCGAGGACATGCGCATGTCGCCGGCGCTGTTCGCCGGCATGCTGATCGCGCTGCCGTCCGGCGGCACCGTGCCGCTGTCGTCCGTCGCGACCCTGCGCCGCGTCGCCGGGCCGGTGAAGATCGACCACGAGAACGCGCAGCGCATGGTGGTGGTGCAGGCCAACGTGGCCGGCCGCGACCTGGTCGGCTTTGTCGAGGAAGCCAAGGCGCGCGTCGCCGCCGACGTGCCACTGGCCGCCGGCTACCGGCTGGCGTGGGGCGGCCAGTTCGAGAACCAGCAGCGCGCGGCCAAGCGGCTGGCGCTGGTGGTGCCGGTCGCGCTGGCGATGATCTTCCATATCCTGTTCACCACCTTCGGCTCGGCGCGCCAGGCGGCCATCGTGTTCGTCAACATCCCGTTCGCGCTGATCGGCGGCGTCTTCGCGCTGCTGCTGTCCGGCCAGTACCTGTCGGTGCCGGCCTCGGTCGGCTTCATCGCGCTGCTCGGCATCGCCGTGCTGAACGGCCTGGTGCTGATCTCCTACTTCAACCAGCTGCGCGACCAGGGCATGCCGATCGAGCGCGTCGTCGTCGAAGGCGCCAAGCGGCGTCTGCGTCCGGTGCTGATGACGGCGTCGATCGCCGCCTTCGGCCTGGTGCCGCTGCTGTTCGCCTCGGGTCCCGGCTCGGAGATCCAGCGCCCGCTCGCCATCGTGGTGGTCGGCGGCCTGGTGACCTCGACGCTGCTGACCCTCGTCATGCTGCCCATACTCTATCGCCGCTGGGGGGACCGATGAACCGCAATGCCTGCCTCAAGCTGGTCCTGCCCCGCAGCCTCGAGGAACAGGTCGTCGACCACCTGCTGCGGCATCCCGAGTGGGCGGCCGGCTTCACCGCCTACACCGTCGACGGCCACGGCACGCCGCACCAGATCGCCAGCAGCGTCGAGCAGGTGCGCGGCCGCGCCGGCCGCGTGCAGCTCGAGATACTCACCCGCGACGCCGACACGGCGCGCGAACTGGTCGAGCACCTGAAGGCCGACATGCCGAACGCCGACGTGCTGTGGTGGGTTGCGCCGGTGCTCGCTTCGGGAGACTTCCGATGAAACGATTGCTCTGGCTCGCCTGCGTGGCGCCTTGCCTCGCCGGCGCCGCCGACTATCCCGACCTGCCGCCGTCCCAGCTGGCCGAAAAGGCGCTGCGCGCCCATCCGGCCGTGCTGGCCGCGCGGGCCGGCGTCGACGCGGGCGCCGCGTCGCGCGACCAGCTCGAGGCGGGGCCGTACGAGTTCAACCTGAAGCTGGGCAGCGCGCAGCGGCGCGAAGTCGCCACCGACCTGCGCCTGCCGGAGAAGCAGGTGGGCATCGAGCGCGCGCTGCGCCTGCCCGGCAAGGCGGCCAAGGACGCCGAGATCGGCGCCGCCGTGCTCGACCAGGCGCGCAGCGCCTACGGCGACGCCCTGCACGAGGCCGGGCGCCTGCTGCTGCGGGCATGGTTCGACTGGCGCCGCGAAACGGCGGCGGCCAACGAGTGGCGCTCGCAGGCGGACATCCTGCGGCAGCAGAGCGATGTCGCCGCCAAGCGCGTCGCCGCCGGCGACGCCGCGAAGATCGAACTGCTGCTGACCTCCGCCCAGCAGGCCCAGGTCGAGGCGCAGCTGGCGCAGGCCGAGAACCGCGCCCAGACCGCCGCCGGCGTGCTGGCCCAGCACTTCCCGTCGCTGCCGCTGCCCGCCCAGGTCGGCGCCGCCGTGCCCGAGCCGCTCGGGCAATCCTTCGAATCCTGGCGCGAGAAATTCCTGCAGCACACCCACGAGTTGCAGGTGGCGCGCGCCACGGCGCGGCGCCAGCAGCTGCAGGCGCAACGCAGCGACGCCGACCGGCTGCCGGACCCGACCGTCGGCCTGATGTGGTCGTCGGAACGCGACGGGCAGGAGCGGGTGGTCGGCGTGGCGCTGTCGATCCCGCTGCCGGGCGGCGCGCGCGCAGCGGC
>DASVZD010000329.1:0-20830 GCA_036391815.1 Rhodocyclaceae bacterium | reverse complement strand
GCATGCAGCCGAAATAGTCGATGCAGCAGTTCATCGCAAGGGCGCGGAGGAGTATGCTTCCGCGCCTTTGTCGTTTTTGGAATCGTCGTGTCCGATAGTTGTTACCACTGCGGCTTGCCGGTGCCCGCCGGCGCCGATTTCCACGTGGAGATCGACGGGCAGCCGCGCGACATGTGCTGTGTCGGCTGCCAGGCGGTGGCCCAGGCGATCGTCGGCAACGGGCTGGAGGACTACTACCGCCACCGCGACGCCATGCCGGAAAGCCCGCGCGAGGCGATTCCGCAGGAATTGCAGGAACTCGGCCTGTTCGACCTCCCGGAGGTGCAGCAGAACTTCGTCCGGCCGATCGGCGAGCACGAGCGCGAAGCCGCGCTGATCCTCGAGGGGATCACGTGCGCCGCCTGCGTCTGGCTCAACGAGGCGCACATCGGGCGCCAGCCGGGCGTCACCGCCGTCGAGATCAACTATGCGACGCGCCGGGCGCGGGTGCGCTGGGACGAGCGCCAAACCAGGCTCTCGCACATCCTGGAAGCCGTTGCCGCCATCGGTTATCGCGCCCACCCCTACGATACCGCCAAGCTCGAGGAACTGGCCAACAAGGAGCGGCGCGCCGCCATGTGGCGGCTGTTCGTCGCCGGCTTCGGCATGATGCAGGTCATGATGTACGCGGTGCCCGTCTATCTCGCCGACGCCGGGACGATGACGCCGGACATCGAACAACTGATGCGCTGGGCCAGCCTGGTGCTGACGCTGCCCGTGATGCTGTACTCCGCCATGCCGTTCTTCACCGGCGCCTGGCGCGATATCAAGCTGGGGCGCGTCGGCATGGACGTGCCGGTGGCCCTGGGCGTCGGCAGCGCGTTTGCCGCCAGCTGCTGGGCCACCTTCGTGGCGGGAGGCGAGGTCTATTTCGATTCCGTCACGATGTTCGTCTTCTTCCTGTTGACCGGCCGTTATCTCGAGATGATGGCGCGGCAGAAGGCGACGCGCGGCGTCGAGGTGATGTCGAAGGCCCTGCCGGCCTTCGCCGAACGCTACCTGAGGTACCCGGAGGCGGCCACCGAGCGCGTGGCCGTCGCAGTCCTCGCGGCTGGAGATGTGCTGCGGGTCAAGCCGGGCGAGACGATCCCGGCGGACGGTGCCGTGATAGAAGGGGAGAGCAGCGTCGATGAATCGCTGCTGACCGGGGAGAGCCGTTCGGTGCCGAAGCGCAGGGGCGATCCGGTAACCGGCGGCAGCGTCAACGTCGCAAGCCCCCTGTCGATGCGCGTGGAGCAGGCGGGCGAGAGCACCCGCCTGGCTGCCATCAAGCGGCTGATGGAGCGGGCCGCCGCGGAAAAGCCCCATGTGGTGGTCATGGCCGACCGGATCGCAGCCAAGTTCGTGGCTGCGCTGTTGGTGCTTGCTTTCGCCACGGGCGCGGTCTGGTGGTGGATCGAGCCGGCACGAGCCCTGTGGGTTTTCGTCGCCGTCCTCGTCGTCAGCTGCCCGTGCGCCTTGTCCCTGGCGACTCCGGCGGTCCTGACGGTGGCGACCGGAAGCCTGGCGCGCTCCGGCGTACTGGTGACGCGCGGGCATGCCATCGAAACCCTGGCTCGTGCGACGGAGTTCGTGTTCGACAAGACGGGTACGCTCACCGAAGGGCGCCCCGTCCTGGTGGAAACCCTCGCCTCCGGGATGGCGCCGCACGAGGCCATATCGCTGGCGGCGGCCATCGAGCAGGGTTCCGAGCACGCGCTGGGACGGGCGCTGTGCGACGCGGCCACCAGCTCCCTGCCCGCGGTCGATGGCATCCGCGCGCATACCGGGCATGGCATGGAAGCGACAACTGCCGGCCGCATCGTGCGGGTGGGGACGCCGGAATTTGTTGGCCAGCTCCATGGCCGAGCCATTCCGGACGAGGTGACCGGATGGATGGGTTCCGGAGACACGATCGTGGCGCTCGGCGACGCCAGCGGCTGGCTCGCATGGTTCCGGTTTGCCGACAGGCTTCGCGCGGAGGCAGGAGAAACGGTTTCATTGCTTCGCCAGCTTGGTCTCCACGTCGTCGTCCTGAGCGGAGATGCTCCGGAAACGGTGAGGCGAACGGCCGATGCACTGGGCATCGAGACCGGTGTCGGCGGCATGACGCCGGAGGCGAAGCATGCATACTTGCGCGATCTGCAGGCGAAAGGCGGCATTGTGGCGATGGTCGGCGACGGCGTTAACGACGCTCCCGTCCTGGCTCAGGCCCATGTGTCGGTCGCCATGGGGGGCGGGACCGATCTGGCGCGCAGCCAGTCCGACGTCGTGCTGCTGGCGGACAATCTTCGGCAGCTTGCCGCTGGGGTAATATTGTCCAGGCGGACGCTTCGCATCATCCGGCAGAACTTGGCCTGGGCCTTCGCGTATAACCTCCTGGCCATTCCGCTGGCGATGGCGGGCTGGGTGACACCTTGGATGGCGGGAATCGGCATGTCGGCCAGTTCGCTTCTGGTGGTACTCAATGCACTGCGTCTGCAGAAGGACGCGTCCTAATGGATATTCTTTACCTCCTCATCCCCTTCTCCGTCGTGCTGGTCTTCGTGATCGGCGTCCTCTTCTGGTGGTCCCTGCGAAACGGGCAGTTCGAGGACCTGGAGGGCCCGGCGTACCGCATTCTTCGGGACGACGACCGGTCG
Source organism: Rhodocyclaceae bacterium (assembly GCA_036391815.1). GTDB lineage: Bacteria > Pseudomonadota > Gammaproteobacteria > Burkholderiales > Rhodocyclaceae > Nitricoxidireducens. The sequence continues at coordinate 18,170 of DASVZD010000329.1, read as the reverse complement.
CCCGGACAGGACGGGACGGCCAGTCGTCAACCGGACGGGCCAAAGGTTCCGCCAACTTGACGTCTGTTTGACGTAGATCAAAATCGGCGGCCGGCTTTTTTCCCATACTTGTCGCAAGGTTTCTGTGGTTCAGTCTTGAAGTTTGTCTGTGGCATCTTTGTAAGTCTCTCTGTTGGGGTTGGGGGTGCGCTTCGTGCGCACCCTTTTTTTTGCCTCTCGCCGGGAAAATTTTCTTACGGCTTTCTTACCGTCGGCCGTTTTTCCCTTAGAATCCCTGCCCAAGCAAGGCCTATTACGTCAGGATAGGTTTGACGGCGAAACAATATTGATATGGATCAAAATCGCCGGATTCTTGGCGTGTATCCTCGCCCGCGGCGCTGCCTTAGGTAGTACGGCAGTCGATGAAACCGGTTTCTTTTCTGTTCATATGAGGTGAATCCATCATGCAATCGCAAGCGACTTACAACTACAAAGTCGTGCGCCAGTTCGCCGTGATGACTGTCATCTGGGGCATCGTCGGCATGCTGGTGGGCGTTATCGTCGCCAGCCAGCTTGTCTGGCCGCAGTTGAACATCATGGAGTTCCTGTCGTACGGGAGGCTACGTCCGCTGCACACCAACGCCGTCATCTTCGCGTTCGGTGGCTGCGCCTTGTTTGCTACCTCGTATTACAGCGTTCAACGTACTTGCCACACGACGTTGTTTGCGCCCGGTCTTGCTGCCTTCACCTTCTGGGGCTGGCAACTGATCATCGTGCTGGCCGCGCTTTCGCTGCCGCTTGGCTTCACCACGGGCAAGGAATACGCCGAACTCGAGTGGCCGATCGACATCCTGATCACGGTGGTCTGGGTCTCCTATGCGGTCGTGTTCTTCGGAACGATCGCCATCCGCAAGACCAAGCACATCTACGTGTCGAACTGGTTCTTCGGCGCCATGATCATCGCGGTTGCCCTGCTGCACCTCGTCAATAGCGCCGAAATCCCGGTCATGGCCGCGGGCATCCTGACGCCCAAGTCCTACTCCGCCTACGCCGGCGTCCAGGACGCCATGGTGCAATGGTGGTACGGCCACAACGCGGTCGGCTTCTTCCTGACCGCCGGCTTCCTCGGCATGATGTACTACTTCGTGCCCAAGCAGGCCGCTCGCCCGGTCTATTCCTACCGCCTGTCGGTGGTTCACTTCTGGGCCCTGATCTTCACCTACATGTGGGCCGGCCCGCACCACCTGCACTACACCGCGCTGCCCGATTGGACCCAGTCGCTGGGCATGCTGTTCTCGCTGATTCTGCTGGCTCCCTCCTGGGGCGGCATGATCAACGGCATCATGACGCTGTCGGGCGCTTGGCATAAGCTGCGCGACGATCCGATCCTGAAGTTCATGATCACCTCGCTGTCGTTCTATGGCATGTCGACCTTCGAAGGCCCGATGATGTCGGTGAAGACCGTCAATGCGCTGTCCCACTACACGGACTGGACGGTCGGCCACGTGCACTCCGGCGCGCTGGGCTGGGTCGCCATGATCTCCATCGGCTCGATCTACTATCTGCTGCCGCGCATCTTCGGCCGCAACGAGATGTACTCGACCAAGCTCATCACGGCCCACTTCTGGATCGCCACGCTCGGCACCGTTCTGTACATCGCCGCGCTGTGGATCTCCGGTGTGATGCAGGGCCTGATGTGGCGCGCCACCAACCCGGATGGCACGCTGACCTACACCTTCGTTGAAGCGGTGAAGGCTGCCTACCCGTTCTGGACGATCCGGATTGTCGGTGGTGCCCTGTTCCTGGTCGGTATGCTGCTCATGGCTTACAACATGTTCAAGACGATCGGCCAAGGCAAGGCGATCGACGCCCCGGTTCTGCAACCGGCCGGCGCTCACTAAGCCTGCAATCGTTAGGAGCTAATTAATCATGCTGACTCAAGAGAAAGTCGAAAGTAACGTTGGCTGGCTCATCGTGTTCACCCTTCTGTTGGTGAGCTTCGGCGGCCTGGCCGAAATCGTGCCGCTGTTCTTCCAGAAGTCCACCACCCAGCCGGTGAACGAACTGGTCAAGCCCTACGACGCCCTGCGTCTGGCCGGCCGCGACATCTACATCCGCGAAGGCTGCTACAACTGCCACTCGCAGATGATTCGTCCGTTCCGCGCCGAGACCGAACGCTACGGCCACTACTCCGTGGCCGGGGAGTTCGTCTACGACCATCCGTTCCAGTGGGGTTCCAAGCGCACCGGTCCGGACCTGGCCCGCGTCGGCGGCCGTTACTCCGACCAGTGGCACCGGATCCACCTGCTGAACCCGCGCGACGTGGTCCCCGAGTCGAACATGCCGGGCTACTACTGGCTTGATCGTCCGCTCAAGGACCCGAACATCGGCGCCAAGATGGCGGCGCTGCGCGCGGTGGGCGTGCCCTACACCGACAAGGACATTGCCGACGCTCCTGCAGCGATCGCCGGCAAGACCGAGTTGGAAGCGGTCGTCGCCTATCTCCAGGGCCTGGGTCTCGCGCTCAAGCAGACTCGTTAAGCGCTATGGACATCAACGACCTGCGTTCCATCATCACGGTGCTGTCGATGATCTGCTTCGGCGGCATCGTGTGGTGGGCGTATTCGGACCATCGCAAGGAAGTGTACAAAGAGGCGGCCAATCTGCCTCTGGAGGATGATCCCCCGGCTGCCACAGGCGGGCATAACGCGGGTCAAGCGAACAACTGAAAGGAATTCGACATGGATTTCAATACCACGAACGACTTTGTCAGCGGCTTCTGGAGCCTCTACGTCATCGTGATCACGCTGGTCAGCGTGATCGGATGCGGGGTGTTCCTGATGATCCAGGACAAAGCAGCGACTAACGCCGGCAACACCACCGGGCACGTCTGGGACGAAACGCTGGAGGAATACAGCAATCCCCTGCCGAACTGGTGGCGCTGGATGTTCTACATCACGGTGGTCTTCGCCCTGGTGTATCTCGCCGTCTATCCGGGCCTCGGCTACTTCAACGGGGTCTTCGGCTGGAACGCGCGCAACCAGTACGACGCCGAGATGAAGAAGGCCGACGAGCAGTACGCGCCCATCTTCAACAAGTTCCTCAAGATGGACGTCAAGGCCGTCGCTGCCAATCCGGAAGCCAAGGAAATCGGCCAGCGCCTGTTCCTGACCTACTGCACGCAGTGCCACGGCTCCGACGCCAAGGGCGGCAAGGGCTTCCCAAACCTGACCGACAACGACTGGCTGTTCGGCGGCACGCCGGACAAGATCAAGGAGTCGATCACCAAGGGTCGCGACGCCGTCATGCCGGCCAAGGGCACCAAGCCCGACCTGACCGCCGACGAGATCAAGGACCTGGCGAACTACGTCCGTTCGCTGTCGGGCCTGTCTGCTGACCCGGCTCGTGTCGAGAAGGGCAAGGCGCTGTTCCCGCTGGCCTGCGCCGCCTGCCACGGTCCCGAGGGCAAGGGCCAGGTTGGCGTTGCGCCGAACCTGACCGACAAGACCTGGCTGTACGGCAGCGCTGAAGAGGAAATCATCAAGGGCATCACCCACGGCCGCGTCAACCGCATGCCGGCCTGGGGCGACTTCCTTGGCGAAGGCAAGATCCACCTGCTGACGGCCTACGTGTATGGCCTCGGTGGCGGTCAAGATGAACCGGCTGCCGCGCCGGCTCCCGCTGCGGCTCCCGCGGCCGACGCTGTCCCCGCTGCTGCTGATAAGAAGTAATATCGCTGTCTCGCTCCCCGGCCTCGGCCGGGGAGCTTTATTACTTCTCCATCAGAGTCCCAACAAGTCATGAGCAATGAGTACCAGACGGCAACGCCCGTAGAGGCGGAAGGCAAGCAGAGCCAAGTTCCTTCCAGCGGCGGCTCCCTGTATCAAGCCCGCAAGAAGATTCACCCGCGCGCAGTAACGGGCATCTTCGCTACCTGGCGATGGATTCTCGTCTGGGTCACTCAACTGGTTTTCTACGGATTGTGCTGGCTGCCCTGGAACGGGCGGCAGGCGGTCCTGTTCGACCTGGTCGAACGCAAGTTCTATCTATTCGGGCTGGTGCTCTGGCCCCAGGACGTCATCTATCTGACGATCCTTCTGATCATCTCCGCGTATGGCCTGTTCCTGTTTACCGCCATCGCGGGACGGCTGTGGTGCGGCTATGCATGCCCGCAGACCGTCTACACGGAAATCTTCGTTTGGATCGAGAAACTGGTGGAGGGCGACCGCAATGCGCGGATCAAGCTTGACGCAGCGCCGCTGACGGGAGGCAAGGTCGCCAAGCGCGCGGTCAAGTTCGCTCTCTGGGCCGTGGTCGCTGCCTGGACGGGATTCACGTTCGTCGGCTACTTCACCCCCATCAAAGCCTTGTCGGCCGAACTGGCGACCTTCTCGCTGGGACCCTGGGAATGGTTCTGGTTCCTCTTCTACAGCGCGTTCACCTACCTGATGGCCGGCCACATGCGCGAGCAGGTCTGCCTGTATATGTGTCCGTACGCGCGCTTCCAGGGCGTGATGTTCGATCCCGACACGCTGGTCATCACCTACGACGAAGAGCGCGGCGAACCGCGCGGCACCCGCAGGAAGGGTGACGACTACAAGGCGCAGGGCAAGGGCCACTGCGTTGACTGCGATCTGTGCATCGCCGTGTGCCCGACGGGAATCGACATCCGCAAGGGAATGCAATACGAATGCATCGGCTGCGCTGCGTGCATCGACGTCTGCGACCAGGTCATGGCGAAGATGGAGTATCCGAAGGGCCTGATCCGCTACTCGACCGAGCACGCGATCGCCGAGCATTGGGGCTGGAAGGAGATCGCTGGCCACATCGTCAGGCCGCGGGTCATCCTCTATTCGGTGATCCTCGGCCTCATCGCCGCCGCCCTTGCATGGGGCCTGGCGCACAAGGCGAACCTGCGCGTCGACGTCATCCGCGATCGCGGTACGCTGGCCCGCGAAGTCGAGGACGGCCTGATCGAGAACGTCTTCCGCCTGCAGGTCATGAACATCACCGAACAGCCGCACCGTTACGCGATCAGCGTGTCGGGGCTGGACAAGATGACGCTGGTCGGCGACCAGATCATCGAGGTGCCGGCCGCGCTGACGAAGAGCTTCGTCGTCTCGGTCCGCGTGCCGCCCGAATCCGGCAAGAACGGATCGAACCCCATCCACTTCGACATCAAGGCGGTCGACAACGACCAGATTGCTGTTCACGAGAAAGCGATATTCCTGATCCCATGAACGTCCAAACTGCCAAACCCTGGTATCGCGAGCCCTGGCCGTGGCTGCTGATGTCCGGTCCCTTCATCGTGGTCATCGCCGCGATCTACACGGCCTATCTGGCCGTGTCCTCCAGCGACGGCCTGGTTGCCGCCGACTATTACAAGCAGGGCCTGGCAGCGAACAAGACCATCGCGAGCAGCGAGTTCGCGCAGAAGCACGGGCTGGCGGTCTCCTTGCGCGTCAATCAGGACGGCTTTGCCATGAGGCTGTCGGCGAGGGACAAGGAGTTCGCCGCGCCGAAGGCCCTGGTGGTGACGCTCTCGCATCCGACGCGCGCTGGTATGGATCAGACCGCCGTGTTCCAGCGCACGGGTGACGACTACGTCGGCAAGCTGCGGCTGCCGGCTTCCGGACATTGGCTGGTCCTGATCGAGGACGAGTCCAAGACGTGGCGCCTGCTGGGCAATGTGGTTCTGCCGACATCAGGCGAAACGATTATCGGCGGGGCCGATTCCGCCGATACGCGCAACTAGTGGCACTCAAAACGAGAAAGGGGAAATTATGGCTTGGCAACTTCTGTTCGGTTCCGATATCGGCCTGTTGAGCATGTTTACCATCGCGTTTGTCATCGTCATGGCGATCTTCCTGATCGGCTACATCTCCAAGCATGCCGAGGAAGACGCGAGGAAGGCGCTCAAGCAGTAAGGCGCGCTCCGCATCGCTCGAAGGGGATGGAGGAGAACCTCCATCCCCTTTTCAGCTTATGGGCCCGACGCCGATGGGCGGCGGCGCCAGATTCACGATCCGGGAGAAGAGGCCCCGGAATTCCTCTTCCAGCTTCGTCCCGAAACGAGGATCGCCGTTCTCGCCGAACGCCTCGGCGATTTCGACCCAGTCGGCGGGCGTCAGGTATTCCTTCGCCAGCGGAATGACGACCTTTTCCTCGACGCTGACGTGATGCCACGTCGATGCGGTGAACTTTTCCAGCGCATCCCCGAACAGTTCGAAACCGCCGGCCTTGCCGGCCTCGAACTGGCCCAGCGCATGCTCCAGTTCGAGCATCGCCTTGCCGCCATTGACGTGTTCCTGCCCGAGCCCGTCCAGCGTCGTGTCCGCCATGTGGGTCCGCGCCCGCAGCTTGGCGAACAGGTAGTCGTCCTCCTTCGGATGGTGGATCTTTTCCGGGAAGGCCTCGAGGAAGTAAAGCATCGCCCACAGCAGCTTGAAATCGGGGGCCACGCTCTTCTCCCGCATCTCGCGCAGCAGGTACTTGAGCCCGTGCAGCATGGCCGCGAAGGAGCGGTGCTCGTCGTGAAGAACGGTCAGGGCGGCGTTCAGCACGGACGGATTCCGGCCGTCAGCGGTAGACCAGCACCGGGACCTTCGAATGCGTCAGCACCTTTTGCGTTTCCGATCCGAGCAGCAGGCCGCTGATGCCGCGCCTGCCATGCGATGCCATGAAGATGAGATCGCAGCCCGCATCATTGGCGGCATCGATGATCGCCTCGTACGGAATGTCGCTGGTCTGGCTGATGGAATCGCAGCCCACCCCGGCCTCAGCCGCGATGGCCGTGCACGCGGCGAGCACGTCGGCCGCCTGCTTGTCGGCCATTTCGGCGAATTTCTCCGGCGTCGTCGGATCGATCAGCGCGCCCTCGCCGTAGAAGGCGACAGGGTAGTCGGGCTTGGCGAAGAAGAAGGTGACGCGGGCCCCGGCTTCCTTGGCGAAGCCGACGGCACGCCTGACGGCCTCCGACGACAACTGGGATCCGTCGGTGGGGACAAGAATATGTTTGAACATTTGCCGCTCCCTCAATGAAGGCCCGGAGCGCTCCGCAGCGCAGCTGGCCGCATGCATCGGTTTCCACCACAGCATAATCATAGCGGATTGACGCAACTGCGGTTTGCCGGCCCGCCGCGCCTGGGCCGTTTTCGCCATTCGTGCCACAATGAGGTTGTGTCTTCCGCCCGAGGAGCGATCCATGACTACGGCGAAACCGATGGTAGCCGTGACGCCACAAGCGACGTGGCGGGCAGTAAACGAGGCGGTCGAATCCAACGTCGATCCCATGGGCGTCATCATGCCGATGCTGCACTCGCAGCTTGCCTGGCTGATGCACCCGCAGGAACTGGCTGAAGCGGCGGCCCAGTTCTCGAACCGGATGATGGCCCTCGGCGCGCACTCCTGGTATCGCGCGCTGGGCATACCGAGTGTCGACGTGGAAAAGCCGAACCCCGACGATGTTCGCTTCGGCGATCCGGTATGGACCGAATCGGCGACCTGGGACATCACCAAGGAATGGTATCTGGCGCTGACGCGCCAGGTGCAGGACATGCTGTACGAGACGCCCGGGCTGTCGAACAAGGATCGCCGGCGCGCCGCGTTCTGGTGGCGCAAATGGCTGAACGCCATGGCGCCGACCAACTTCCTGTGGACCAACCCGGTCGCGATGGAGAAGGCCGTCGAAACGAACGGCGAGAGCCTGGTGCGCGGGCTGCATAATTTCCTCGCCGACCTGAAGGCCGGCACGGTGCGGATGACGAATCCCGACGATTTCACCGTCGGCAAGAACCTGGCGACGACGCCGGGCAAGGTCGTGTTCCGCAACCGCCTGCTCGAGGTGATCCATTACACCCCGACGCAGGGGAAGGTCTTCGAAGTCCCGGTCGTGATCGTCACCCCGTGGATCAACAAGTTCTACATCCTCGACTTGAATCCCCGGAAGAGCCTGGTGAAGTTCCTGCTGGACCAGGGCTTCGACGTCTACGTGACCAGTTGGAAGAACCCGACGGCCGATATGCGCGACGTCGGTTTCGACGACTACCTGACGGAAGGCATCGGGGCGATCATCGAGGTTGCCCGCGGCCTGTCGGGAGCGAAGCAGGTCAACGCGGTCGGCTATTGCATCGGAGGCGCGGCGCTCGCGACCTATCTGGCCTGGGCCAATCGCCGCTTCGCGCCGGACGAGGTGCCGGTCAAGAGCGCGACCTTCTTCACCTCGCTGGTCGACTATCACAAGCCGGGCGACATCGAGGTCTTCCTCGACGACGCCAGCTTCCGCTACCTGGCGCGCGCCATGCAGCAGAAAGGCTTCCTGGACGGCAAGGAGATGGCCGCCGCATTCCGCCTGCTGCGCTCGAACAGCCTGATCTGGCATTACGTCGTCCATGGCTACCTCTATGGCGAGACGCCGCCGCCGTTCGACGTGCTCTACTGGAACATGGATACGACGCGGATGCCCGCCGCCATGCACACCTGGTACCTGCGCGAGTTCTATCTGAACAACAACCTGATCAAGCGCGACGCCATCAGCGTGGCGGGCGAGCCCATCGACCTCGAGCGCATCGTCCAGCCCATTTACGCGGTCTCGGCGGCGGACGACCATATCGCCCCCTGGAAACAGGCATTCCGGATCAATGCCTTCGTCAACGGGCCCAAGCGCTTCGTGCTTTCGAGCTCGGGCCATATCCTGGGCATCGTCAATCCCGTCGTCACCCCGCCGAAGCGCGAATACTGGGTCGGCCCGGCCGAGCGCCACGATGCCGCGGAGGGCTGGCGGGAACGGGCGGAACATAACCCCGGGAGTTGGTGGACCGATTGGATCGCCTGGTTGTCCCCGATGTCCGGTTCCCGGCGCAACGCACCTCCGGTCGACAGCGCCGACTACCCGGCACTCGACGACGCGCCGGGCCTCTATGTGGTTGAACGATAAGGACATAGACCGGCCGTTCGGCAGCGAGCGTTTCCCACTTTGGCGATAAGGATTATTGCCACGTCATAACGGAAAGCGGGTAACCTTGCCGCTTCTTTTCATGGTCCAGGCAATGATCGTCAGTTCTTTTCCCCTGCTTCGCATCAAAGGCCGCGAATTGCTGCCCGTGGTCCAGGGCGGCATGGGCGTCGGCGTATCGGCGCACCGGCTGGCCGGCGCCGTGGCGCAGCAAGGCGGCGTCGGCACCATCGCCAGCGTCGACCTGCGCCGTCTCCATCCCGACCTGATGGCGCGGACCGGTCGGTCCGCCGGGCTGTCCGGGGCGGCGTTGAAGGGTGCCGTCAATGAAGCCAACCTGGAGGCGCTCGACCGCGAGGTGCGGGCGGCGAAGGAACTGTCCCAGGGCCGCGGCATGGTCGCGGTCAATGTGATGCGCGCCGTGTCCGACTATGTCGCCCACGTCAAGCAGGCCTGCAAGAGCGGCGTCGACGCCATCGTGATGGGCGCCGGACTGCCGCTGGACCTTCCCGACATGACGGCCGAGCATCCCGACGTCGCGCTGATCCCGATCCTCTCCGACGTGCGCGGCATATCGCTGCTGGTCAAGAAGTGGATGCGCAAGGGCCGCTTGCCCGACGCCGTGGTGATCGAGCATCCGCGCTACGCCGGCGGCCACCTGGGCGCGCCGCGTGCGGAAGACATCGGCGACGCGCGCTTCGATTTCGACACGGTGCTCCCGGGCGCCATCACCGCGCTGGAGGAGATGGGCGTGGACCCCGCGTCCGTCCCCCTGATTCCGGCCGGCGGCATCAACAACTACGCGAAGGTCCAGGCCTTGTTCGGACTGGGCGCCTCGGCCATCCAGGTCGGCACACCGTTCGCGGTCACCACCGAAGGCGACGCCCATCCGAACTTCAAGCGCGTCCTGGCCGATGCCCGACCCGAGGACATCGTCACCTTCATGAGCGTGGCCGGGCTGCCGGCCCGCGCCGTCCGTACGCCCTGGCTGGAGAACTACCTGCATCGCGCCGAGAAGCTGTGCGCCGCGGCGGTGGGCAAGGCCCGCAAGTGCACGCTCGCCTGGGACTGCCTGCTATCCTGCGGCCTGCGCGACAGCCTGCCGAAGGCTGGCCAGTTCTGCATCGACAATCAGCTGGCCGCCGCCCTGCATGGGGATGTCGAGAAGGGACTGTTTTTCCGCGGGGCCGAGACGCTGCCCTTCGGATCGGCGATCCGCCCGGTGAAGGAACTCGTCGAGTACCTAATGAACGGAAGGATGCCTCGCCTGGCCTGAGGAGAGCGGCATGACGAATGGCGAAGGAAGGGAAAGCGGCCGAGAACTGCGCCGCATCGTTCGCATCAACGAAGAGATCAAGCGGGTCGTCAAGACGGCCTTCCGCATCAACCTGATGGCCATGAACGCCATCTTCCTCGCCAAGCGGGCGGGCCAGTCGGCCCTCGGCTTCGGCGTGCTCTCCAACGAACTGCGCCGCTTCGCCGCCGAACTCGAGCAGCAGATGCTCGCCCTCGGCCAGGCCACCAGCGGCAGCGTCGCGACGGTGACCGCCATGGTCAAGGAGGCCCGCCTGGTCGGCATGCTGGAGCGCGCGCAGGCGCTGTGCGAAGGTGCCGGCCGCGACGCGCTCGATGCGGCGCTGCGCCGCCATCGCGAATCGGCCTTGGCGGAGCGCCGCGAGCAGGTGGCCACGGTCAACCGGACCTTGTCGCTGATGATCGAAGGCACCACGCGGCTGGTGGAGATGGGCGGCGTGCTGGCGCGTTCGGCGAAGATCGAGGCCGCCTACGGCGGCGCGTTCAGCCAATCGCTCAAGCAGGTCAGCAGCGATTTCGAGGCGACCATCGGCGAGATCCGCCAGTCGCTGGACAGCCTTGGCAAATTCAGGTTGCGGGAGCTAGCGGCATGAAGACGGTACAGACGATCTTCGAGGACGGACGGCACAAATGGCTCGCGGTCGTGCGCGATCCGCGGCGCCCCGACTACCTGATAGACACCAACGAGTACCTGGTCGTCTCGGACGACGACGCCATCCTGCTCGATCCGGGCGGCAGCGAGATATTCCCGGCCGTGTTCTCGGCGATCTCGACGCAGTTCGATCCGCGCCGCATCAGCAAGTTGTTCGCGTCCCATCAGGATCCGGACATCATTTCGTCGCTGTCGATGTGGATCGAGTTCAATCCCGAGATCCGCTGCTACGTGAGCTGGCTGTGGTCGAGCTTCGTCCCGCACTTCGGCGGCAACCGCGAGACCTTCGTCGACATCCCCGACAAGGGCATGGACATCGCCGTCGGCTCGCAGCGCCTGCAGGCGATACCGGCGCATTATCTGCATTCGTCGGGAAACTTCCATCTCTACGATCCCAAGGCGAAGATCCTGTTCTCCGGCGACGTCGGCGCGGCGCTGCTGCCGGCGGGCGAGAACGGCGTGTTCGTCGAGAACTTCGATCGCCACATCCGCCACGCGGAAGCGTTCCACCGCCGCTGGATGGGCTCGGAGCGCGCCAAGCGCGACTGGTGCGCGCGGGTGTCGCAACTCGACATCGAAATGCTCTGTCCCCAACATGGGGCGATCTACCGCGGCCCCGACGTCAGGCGTTTCATCGACTGGTTCTCCCAGCTCGACGTCGGGGTGATCGCCTAGCCGGCCGGGCTTCTTGATCGCCATCAAGGCGACGCGACGGGGCGGGCAGGGAGAATCAAAGCACCTTTCAACAGACGACCGACAGCATGGCTCTCACCCAACCCCTGCAGCAGCATCACAAGCATTGCGACGATCTCTTTGCGGCGGCGGAGGCCCTCGGCCACTCCAGCGACTGGCCGGCCTGCGAGACCACCGCGGGTAAGTTCTGCGCGGAAATGGAAGCCCATTTCTCGACCGAGGAGCAGGTGCTCTTCCCCGCCTTCGCTTCGGCCACCGGCATGAACGGCGGCCCGGTGGCCGTCATGCGCATGGAGCACGCGCAGATGCGCGAACTCATGGCGCAAATGATGGCCGCCGCCAAGGCCCGGGATCGCAACGCGTACGCGGGCGCCGCGGACACGCTGCTGATCCTGATGCAGCAGCACAACATGAAGGAGGAGAACATCCTCTATCCGATGTGCGACAACTCGCTCGGCACCACCGTGGATGTCCGCGGTGCGCTGGGCGAACGGTTGGGGGCCGCGTGCCAGCCGTAATCGACGGGCGCGACCTGGTGCCGCCGGAGCCGCTCGAGCTGACCTTGTCGGCGCTCGACACGCTGGCGGACGGCGAGGAGCTGCTGCTGCTGCTGTATTGCCAACCCCAGCCCTTGTTCAGCATCCTGCGCGAGAACGGCTACCGCTGGACCGAAAGCGTGAAGGACGACGGCACCCACGAGATCCGGATCCGCCGGAGCTGAACCGGGTTCCGCCTCGAAAGCCGCGCCATGCATCCCAACCTGTCGTTCGAGCAGGCGCCGCCCATCTCGGTGCCGTACCGCTTCTTCGTCACCGCCCCCTGGTTCGGCGTGGCGGCGGGACTGGTGCTCGCATGGCTCGGCCAAGACGCCCTGGTTTCCCGCTGGTCTCCCGGCGCCCTGGCCGCCGTCCATCTGACGGTCGCGGGCTTCATGCTTCAGGCGATGTGCGGCGCACTGCTGCAGTTCGTGCCGGTCGCCGCGGGCGGCAACGTGTGGCGGCCCCGGGTGGTGGCCGGCATGGTCCATCCGCTGCTGGCTGCCGGAGTCATCTGCCTCGCCACCGGCTTCCTGTCGGCAAGCGGTGGCTTCTTCGTCGCGGCGGCCGTCATCCTCGGTCTTGCCGTCGCGGCATACGTGGCGGTGGTCGGCAGTGCGCTGCGGCGTACGCCGGGGAAGGGACCGACGCTCGCGGCGTTGCGATTTGCGGTTGCCGGGTTGGCCATCACCGCCGCCCTTGGCGTGACGATCGCGGCCAGCCTGGGAACCGGAAATCTGCTTCCCGTGGTCGAAATGACCCAGGTCCACGCCGCGTGGGGACTCGGCGGCTGGGCGCTTACCTTGCTGATCGGGGTGTCCTATTACGTGGTGCCGATGTTCCAGCTGACTCCCGCCTACCCGGGCAAGCTCGCCTGGGGCTTGCCGCCGGCGATCTTCGTGGTGCTGCTGGCGTGGTCGTGGCAACTGGTGGGCGCCGCAGCCTGGGAGATGGCGGTGCTGCCGGCCGGCATGGCGGCAGCGGCCAGCTACGCGGTCGCCACCTTGCGTCTGCAGCAGCAGCGCCGGCGCAAGGTGTCCGATCCGACGCTGCATTTCTTCCGCGTCGCCATGCTCTGCCTGATCGCCCTGGCGGTCGCGGGACTGTGGACGACGCTGGACGCGGAACTGGGGGCGGACCGCCGCGCCGCCGTCTGGATGGGGCTGCTGGCCATCCCCGGGGTCTTCGTGTCCGCGATTTCCGGGATGCTCTACAAGATCGTGCCGTTCCTCAACTGGCTGCACCTGCAGCGGCTCGCCGGTCTGGGGGCGGCGCCGCCCAACATGCGCGAGATGATCGCCGAGAGCGCCATGATCGGGCACTTGCGGCTGCATGTCCTCGCGGTGCTCGCGCTGCTCGCGTCGGTGTTCCTGCCCGTGCTCACCCGGCCGGCCGGGCTGCTGTTCGCGGCGTCCTGCGGCTGGCTCGGCATCAACGTGGCGAACGGCGTGCGCGCCTATGCGCGTTTTCGCCGGAGCATGGCGACGAAGGCGGCCGCGGCGTCGGCCTGATTCCATGTACGAGGCGGTCAAGCATCTCCACATCCTGTGCGCGACACTGAGCGGAACCGGCCTCTTCCTGCGCGGCATCCTGATGATGAGCGGTTCTCCCTTGCTGCAGCGGCGGTGGGTGAAGACGATCCCGCATGTGAACGACACCATCCTGCTGGTCGCCGCGCTCGCACTTACGGTGCTCATCGGGCAATACCCGTTCGTCAACGGCTGGCTGACGGCGAAGGTGTTGGGGGTGATCGTCTATATCGTGCTGGGTGCCGTGGCCTTGAAGCCGGGGCGGCCGCGCGCAGTGCGCATCGCCGCCCTGTTTGCGGCGCTCGGCGTGTTCGGCTACATCGTCTCGGTCGCCCTGACCAAGACTCCGTGGGGGTTCCTTACAGGGCTGACTGGTGGTTGAGCAGCCGCTTCAGCCCGCTGCCGTCCAGAATCCGCACGTGCTTCTGGTGGACGCTGATCAGGCCATCCTCCTGGAAGCGGGAGAACGCCCGGCTGACGGTTTCCAGCTTCAGCCCGAGGTAGGACCCGATCTCCTCGCGCGTCATGCGCAGGTGGAATTCCTGCGGCGAGTAGCCGCGCGCCGTGAAGCGCTGCGACAGATTGAGCAGGAAGGCGGCCAGCCGCTCCTCGGCGCGCATGGTGCCGAGCAGCATCATCACGCCGTGGTCGCGGACGATTTCACGGCTCATGACCTGGTGAAAATGGCGCTGCAGCGTCTGGACCTCGCGCGACAGCTGCTCGAGCTGCGCGAAGGGAATGATGCAAATCTCGCTGTCTTCCAGCGCGATCGAATTGCAGGTGTGGAAGTCGGTGCCAATCCCGTCCATGCCCAGGATTTCCCCGGCCATCTGGAAGCCCGTCACCTGATCGCGGCCGTCCTCGAGTAGGATGTCGGTCTTGAAAAAGCCCATCTTGATCGCGTATATCGCCTCGAAGGCTTCGCCGGCGCGGTACAGATGATGGCCGCGCTTGACCTTGCGGCGGCCGGCCACGAGGTGGTCGAGTTGGGCGATTTCGGCCTCCGACAGGCCGTAGGGCAGGCAAAGCTCCCGGAGATTGCATTGGGAACAAGCGGCCTTAAGGGAGGTCAGTGTGATGGGTATTACGTTGTTTTGGGACGGCACGCTGTTCTCAAGCCGTTTGATCTGGGTCAATAACGACCCGTTGGGGATTCGGCATCTTATCGTCTCGTTAACCTAGGCAGCTATTGCTGACCCGGATGTGAGCAACTACCAAGAACTTATTTTCGACCCGCAAATCATTCGCCGATTCGACGTAAGCGGGCCCCGGTACACCTCCTACCCCACTGCTGACCGCTTCGTCGAGGCCTTCGATGCCGAGGCCTATCGGCTGTGGCTCGGGAAGCGCACGATCGGCGGGATCAGCCGGCCGTTGTCATTATACGTCCACATCCCTTTCTGCAATACGATCTGCTACTACTGCGCCTGCAACAAGATCATTACCAAGGATCACGGCCGCTCGGCGAAGTACATCAAGTATCTCGGCAAGGAATTGGCGATGCAGGCGGCGGCGCTCGACGGCAGCCACGACGTCGTCCAGCTGCACTGGGGCGGCGGTACGCCGACCTTCCTCTCGCACGACGAGATGAAGCGGTTGATGGAACTCACGACGCAGCATTTCAACCTGCTGCCGGGTGGCGAGTACTCGATCGAGATCGATCCGCGCAAGGTCGACCGCGAGACCGTCAAGCTGCTGTCGGAACTCGGCTTCAACCGCATGAGCGTCGGCGTGCAGGATTTCGAGCCGGCCGTGCAGCAGGCGGTCAACCGCATCCAGACGCTCGACGAGACGCGCGTCGTCATCGACGCCGCGCGCGAGTTCGGCTTCAAGTCGGTCTCGGTCGACCTGATCTACGGCCTGCCGCACCAGAACATCATCAGCTTCAACCACACGCTCGACGAAGTCATCAAGCTGTCGCCCGATCGCCTGTCGATCTACAACTACGCACACCTGCCGAATCTGGCGAAGCCGCAGCGGCGCATCAACGAGAGCGACCTGCCGACGCCCGACTCCAAGCTGCAGATCCTCCAGACGGCGATCCGCCGGCTGACCGATGCCTCCTACGTCTTCATCGGCATGGACCACTTCGCCAAGCCCGACGACGAGTTGACCATCGCGCAGCGCCAGGGCCGGCTGCATCGCAACTTCCAGGGCTACTCGACCCACGCCGAAGCCGATCTGATGGCCTTCGGTGTTTCCTCGATCGGCAAGGTGGGCCCCACCTACGCGCAGAACTACCGGACGCTCGACGAGTACTACGACAGCCTCGACCGCGGTGTGCTGCCGGTGATGCGCGGCCTCGAACTCACGGCGGACGACCTGCTGCGCCGCTCGATCATCCAGGCGCTGATGTGCCATTTCGAACTCTCGCTCGAATCGATCGAGATCGCGCACCTGATCGACTTCAAGTCCTACTTCGCCGCCGAACTCGCCGACCTGCGCGAGATGGAGCAGGCGGGCCTGCTGAAGATCGACGACCAGTGGATCACCGTGCTGCCGCGCGGCCGCATGCTGGTGCGCGTGATCGCCATGGCGTTCGACAAGTACCTGCGGTCCGATCGCGAGCGCGTCCGCTACTCGAAGGTCATTTGAGCAGCGCCACCCTCGTCACGCTGTTCCTCGTCGGACTGCTCGGCGGCACCCACTGCGCCGGTATGTGCGGCGGGATCGTCGGCGCGCTCTCGCTGCAGGCGGCGCCCGGCCGCAATCCGGTCTCGATCCATCTCGCCTACAACCTCGGCCGCATCGCCAGCTACGCGGTTGCCGGCGCCCTGGCCGGCGCGATTGGCTACGCCTTCGGCAATCTGCTGCCGATCCAGCGCGGCCTCTACCTGTTCGCCAGCCTGATGCTGCTGGCCATGGGCCTCTACCTGCTCGGCGCCACCGCGCCGCTGGCCGTGCTGGAACGCGGCGGCCAGCGGCTCTGGTCGCGCATCCAGCCCTTCACGCGCCGCTTCCTGCCGGTGCGCGGCCCCGCCCAGGCCCTGCCGCTGGGCATGCTGTGGGGCTGGCTGCCGTGCGGCCTGGTCTACAGCGCACTGACGACCGCCCTGGCCGCCGGGTCGGCGGCCCACGGCGCCCTGGCGATGCTGGCCTTCGGCCTCGGCACCCTGCCCAACCTGCTGCTCGCCGGCCTCCTGCTGGCGCGCTACCGCAGCTTCGCGCAAGCGCCCACCACGCGCAGGATTTCGGGGCTGCTGGTCCTCGGTTTCGGCTGCTACGGCCTGTTCAACCTCTGGCGCACGCTGTTCGCCTGACCGCCTCCCTATTGCTCTCGTCGAATGAGATAATTAGCGTTTGCTAATGCTCTTCACGGAGAAACACGACATGGCAGTTACCCCCCACGATCTGGTCCTCGAGGCCAAGTCCCAAATCAAGGAAGTCGCCACCGCCGATGCGCAGGGCCTGCTCGGCAAGCGCGTGATCATCGACGTCCGCGAATACGACGAATACGCGGCCGGCCACCTGCCGGGCGCCATCAACATTCCGCGCGGCGTCCTCGAGTTCAAGATCGGCATGGTGCCCGAGTGCGCCAACAAGTCCGGTTCCTTCCTCGTCTATTGCCGCACCAGTGGCCGTGCCGCGTTGTCTACGGTCCAATTGCAGAAGATCGGCTATACCGACGTGATCTCGATGGCCGGTGGTTTCGAAGTCTGGAACAACGAAGGCCGTCCGACCGAGAAGCCCGAACCCGTCAACTTCGAGTGAGCCTATGACGACCGCCCGCGCCGCCCTGGACATCCCGATCGCCGGCATGACCTGCGCGGCCTGCGCGGCGCGCGTCGAGAAGCAGCTGAACAAGCTGCCCGGCGTCGAGGCGGCGGTGAATTTCGCGGCCGAGCGCGCGGCGATCCATTACGACGCCGCCAGCGCGACCGCCGCACAGCTCGTCGACACCATTCGCAAGACGGGTTTCGACGTGCCGCCGCGCACGGTCGAGCTGTCGCTCGGCGGCATGACCTGCGCCAGCTGCGCGGCCCGCATCGAGAAGCAGCTCAACAAGCTTCCCGGCGTGGAAGCGGCGGTGAATCTCGCCGCGGAGAAGGCGCATGTGCGCTACGTGCCGGGCCTCGCCGATCCTGATCTGCTGGTGCAAACGGTCGAGAAGACCGGCTTCACGGCCGCAGTGTCGACGCAGGACACGCACGCCGAGGAGAAGGCGCGCAAGCTCGCCGTCTATAGCGCCGAAGTCAAACGCTTCTGGATCTCCGCCGCGCTGACGCTGCCGTTGGTCGCGCAGATGCTCTTTATGGCCGGCGGCGGCATGGCGCACGGCGAGCCGCTGCCGCGCTGGCTGCAACTGCTGCTGGCGACCCCCGTGCAGTTCTGGATCGGCTGGCGCTTCTACGTCGGCGGCTTCAACGCGCTGCGCGGCGGCAGCGGCAACATGGACGTGCTGGTCGCCCTCGGCACCACTATGGCGTGGGTCTTCAGCGCCGTGGTGACGCTGGCGGGACTCGAGCACCAGCACGTGTATTTCGAGGCCTCGACCGCAGTCATCACGCTGGTCC
>DASVZD010000328.1:0-2513 GCA_036391815.1 Rhodocyclaceae bacterium | reverse complement strand
GGAACCACTTGGCGCCGTCCTGTACATAGATGTGGCCGCGCTGCTCGAGTTCCGCGACGGCCTTGGCCACCATTCCCGTGTCGTAGAGGCTGCGCTCGGAGAACCAGCAGTCGAAATGCACGCCGTACTCCTCGAGGTCCTCGCGGCAGTCGGCAAGCTGCTCGGAGAGCGCATGCTGATGCACATAGGACCACTCCTCGCCGAGCAGGTCCTTGGCGGCGCGGATCAGGCCGTCGAGGTGCTCCTCGAGCTGCTCCTTCTCTTCCTTGGTGTAGGCGCCGTCGGCCGGGCGCGGCGGCGCGGGCGGCACGCAGGCCAGCACGGCGGCAGCCGGATGGACGTAGCGGTCCTGGTGGGCGGCGAAGATCTGCTCGGCCATGTCGCGCACGTAGTCGCCCTGATAGGCGTTGGGCGGGAACGGCACGACCTCCTCGTAGAGCTCGAGGTAGCGCAGCCAGGTCGACACCCCGAGGATGTCCATCTGGCGGCCGGCGTCGTTGACGTAGTACTCGCGGCACACCTCGTGGCCGGCGAAGGACAGCAGCGAGGCGAGGCTCGCGCCGTAGGCGGCGCCGCGGCCGTGGCCGACGTGCAGCGGGCCGGTCGGGTTGGCCGAGACGAACTCGAGCTGCACCTTCTTGCAGCCGGCCGGTGCAATGCCGCGGCCGTATTCGTCGCCGGCCTCGAGCACGTTCTTCACCGCCTGCGTCTTGGCGGCCGGCACCAGCGTGAAGTTGATGAAGCCGGCACCCGCGATCTCGGTCTTCTCGACCCACGGGGAAACGGGCAGTTCATGGACCAGGCGCTCGGCGATCTTGCGCGGGTTCTCCTTCAGTGCGCGAGCCAGCTGCATCGCCAGATTGCAGGCGAAATCGCCATGCGCGGCCTGCTTGGGCCGCTCGAGATGGACCTCGACCGCGGTGCCGGGAGCGACGGAATCCGCCGCCGCCCGCAACAGGCCGGCCAGGTGCGCCTTGGGTTCGAAACTCATGGAAATCCGGGGAAATTGCTAAGCGGCTGATTATACGCGGCCGGCCACCCCTCCCCACGCCTTGACCGAGCCGCTTGACAGCCATGGAAAAGCTGTCATGATGCGAACAATTCGCAATTGCGAACATCTCGCATCGGAAAGGGAAGGTCATGTTTAACAAAAAGTTTATTTTTGGCGCGGTGCTGGCCGGGGTGGCCGGAAGTGCCCTGGCGCTCGAGTATCCGATCGGTTCGCCGCAGCAGCAGGCGGGACTGGAAGTCGCCGCCGTCTATCTCCAGGCGGTCGACATGGAGCCGGAAGGGCACATGCGGAAGGCCGCGGATTCCGACATCCACCTGGAAGCCGATATCCACGCGCTGTCGAACAACCCCAGCGGCTACAAGGAGGGTGACTGGGTGCCCTACCTGCTCGTCAAGTACGAAGTCACCAAGCTGCCGGCCGGCGAGACGGTCAAGGGCGACATGATGCCGATGGTGGCGAACGACGGTCCGCACTACGGCGATAACGTGAAGCTCTCCGGTCCCGGCAAGTACAAGGTCAAATTCATCGTACTGCCGCCGAACGCCAAGGAGAACCCGCTCGGCAACCATTTCGGCCGCCACACCGACCGCCTGACCGGCGTGCGCCCGTGGTTCAAGCCCTTCGAGGTGCAGTGGGAGTTCACCTTCGCCGGCGTCGGCAAGAAGGGCGGGTACTGAGATGGCGCTCAAGCCTCTCGCACTGGCACTGGCCGCGCTCGCGATGCCGCCCGCCTTCGCCGCCACCGACGATACGGCGGCGCTGAAGGCCGAGCTGCAGCGCCTGGCCGCGCGCATCGAGGCGCTCGAGCAGCAGAACAAGGACATGGAGAAGGCGCTGGCCTCCGATCGCATCAGCGAGAAGGAGCCCGAGCTGGTCACCCGCCTCAAGGCCGTCGAATCGCAGTCGCTGGGCATGCTCAAGCAGGCGCGCACCGTCGAGGCGCTCGACGGCATCACCGCCGGCTTCTCCTTCACCACCGTCGCGCAGCAGCCGTCGAAGGCGGCCAGCCAGCTGGGCGCCGACATCGACGGCAAGTTCGGCAACAGCCAGCTCAACTACCGCGGCGACGCCTACGTGACGCTGCCGCTCGACAACATCGGCGACACCGAGAGCAAGGTGTTCGCGCACTTCCGCTTCGGCCAGGGCTTCGGTCTCAACGACATGTATTCGTTCTCCAAGCCGAACGCCAGCGCCTTCCGCGTCACCTCGACGAACCCCGACGACTCGGTGGCGATCCTCGGCCAGGCCTGGTACCAGGCCACCATCCCGCTGCCCTTCGGCGGCTTCAAGCCGCATTCGAAGGAAACGCTGGAAGTGAACTTCGGCAAGATGGATCCCTTCCTGTTCTTCGACCAGAACGCCGCCGCCAACGACGAGACCAAGCAGTTCCTCAACACCGCCTTCGTGCATAACCCGCTGCTCGACGCCGGCGGCGACATCGGCGTCGACGCCAACGGCTTCACGCCCGGCGTGCGCGTCTCCTACGTCAACAAGGAGGACA
>DASVZD010000327.1:0-4155 GCA_036391815.1 Rhodocyclaceae bacterium | reverse complement strand
TGAGGTTGCCGAGGCGCACCACGTCTTCCGCGTGGGCAGCCAGGGCGAAGCTGGCGAGGGCAAGGGCCAGTTTTGTTTTCATGTCGTTCCTCCGATGATGGTGGCGATTCCGAGGATGCGAGCATAGCCTATGACGTTGGTCGCAGTGAACATGTGGGATTCCACAAGCCCGTCAGGCGAACCAGCCGTGGAGGAACCAGCCGCCCGGCGCCGACAGCTGGCGGAAGATCCAGGCCCAGCGAGCATCGGCCGTCATCGCGACGAAGTAGTCGCGGCGCGCATCGGCGCCGCCCTCGCCTGCGTCCCACCAGCCGGACTCGATGCGCTCGGGTCCCGCCAGCAGGCGCAGCGGCCCGTTGCGCCAGGGACGGCCGCCGCGTTCGGCGATCGGTTCCGGTACCGGGAGCAGCCAGAAAGGCCGGGGAGCGGCAGGGAGCGCGCCGGCATTTCGGCCCTGCGGCGCCTCGAGCGTGGCGGCCTCCGGGCGGTGGTCCTCGACCGTCGCGATGCCATGCACGGCCTCCTCGCCGAGCCGCGCGCGCAGCCGCTCGAGCAGCGCGGCGAGATTCTCGTCGCCGCCGTGGCCGGCATGGAACAGCGCCGCGCTGCGTCCCGGCAGTTCGACGCCCTCCGCCGCGAGGCGCAGGCTTTCGACGGGAGCGGCCAACTTGAAGCGATCGAGCCGCTCGCGCAGCACCCGCTCCATGCGTGCGCCGTCCCGCGTGGCGGCGGCGAAGCGCAGTTCGAGCAGGCTGGCGGGACGGCCGCGATGCCTGAACTGCAGGGTGCAAACATCGATGCCGGCCTGGCGCGCCGCCAGCCAGCCCGCCAGCGCCGCGGTGAGCCGGCGCGCCGCGAACAGCAGTGCGCCGGCATTGTCGACGGGGGCCGGGAATTCGACGGCTTGCGCGAAGCGCTCGGGGAAAACGAAATCGCGCCGGGGATCGGGCAAATCGCCATAGGCGCGCGCGATGGCCGCCAGCGCTTCGGCGCCGATGCGCTGCGCCACGCCGGTGCGCGGCAGCCGGCGCACATGGCCCAATGTGCGCGCGCCGAAGCTCGCCAGCAGATCCCTTGCCCGCTGCGGCAAGGGTGCCAGGGTCAGCGCATCGAGCGCGGCCGCCAGCGAGGAAGGGGCGCCGCATGTCGCGGCCGTGCCGCCTTGCGCCAGCCAGAGCGCGCCGAGCGGCGTCGGTGCAATGGCGGCCCGGGCATCGAAGCCTTGTGCGGCGCAGCCCTCCACGGCCGCGGCGGCAATGCTTTCGGCGCCGCCGAAATAGCGCAGGCAACCGCCGATTTCCAGCAACAGCGCTTGCGGCGGATCCAGCACCACGCGCGGCGTGAAGCTGCCGACCCAGCAGGCCAGGGATTCCAGCGCGGCGGCCTCGCGCGCGGGATCGCGTGCGGCGAGCACGATCTGCGGCGCCATCGCGCGTGCCGCCGAAAGCCCCATGCCCGGCTCGATGCCCGCCGCCAACGCGCCATCGTCGCAGGCAAGGATGCGGCCGGCGGCGGTGACGGCGCGGGGACTGGCCGCCGCCTCAGGCCCGGACAGGCTGGGATGGGCGTCGAGCGGCAGCCGGTGCAGGTCGAGCGCCAGCCAGAGAGGATCCATGGCGTACGGGGCGCGGCAGGCGGAGATGGAGCGGCGCGGCGAGCGGCGGGCCGCGGCGTTTGAGGATGGAAAGCGCCAGGCCGTCGGCTTCGGCGGCCAGGGCGATGCGCAGCGGCGCCGACGAAGCCTGGCGCGCAGTGTCGAAGGGACGGAACAGGAAGGCCGCCGTGCCGCCGGCCGCCGCCGCGACCTGCAGGCGACGCACCGCGCGGGCATCGGCCTTTTGCGACCAGCCGAGCACGGCCCCCGGCGCCCCGCTGGCCAGCGCCTGCTCCATCGCCCAGAGGGCGTCGCGCTCGCTGGCGACGTCGACGATCGCCAGGCGCGCCAGGTCGAGGCCGGCAGCACGCCAGGCCGGCGCATGCAAGGGATGGGGCGTTCCGACCAGCAGCAGCCAGCCCTCCTGCGCGCACACGGCGCGCAGCGCCGGCATCATCAATTCAAGCTCGCCGATCCCGGCGTTTTCAAGCAGGACTTCGCTGAGCGCGCCGCGCGGCCAGCCGCCGCCGGGCAGTTCGGCATCGAGTTCGGCGAAGCCGCTTGCCAGCACGGGCAGCGGCGTCTCGGCGAAGCGATCGCCGCGCCAGATGTCGGACCGCGCCAGGACTTCGGCAAGCGCTTGTTTCATGGGGACGGGATTCCTGCCTAGAGCGCGCTGCCATTGCGGATCAGGCCAACCGCCAGGCCTTCGATGGCGAGCGCGCCATTGACCACGATAGGTTCATAGTCAGGATTTTCGGCGACGAGTTCAATGCGCGCGCCCTTGCGCCGCAGGCGCTTGACGGTGACCTCGTCCTCGATGCGCGCCACCACGATCTGGCCGCTCCTGGCTTCCGTCGTCCGGTGCACGGCGAGCAGGTCGCCGTCGAGGATGCCGGCGCCGGTCATGCTGTTGCCGCGAACCTGCAGCAGGTAGTCGGCGCGCGGACTGAACAGCCGCGGATCCACCTGCAGCCGGCCCAGCTCGTTCTCGACCGCCAGCAGGGGACTGCCCGCCGCCACCGAGCCGATCAGCGGCAAGCCGAGCTGCTCGACCAGCCGGATGCCGCGCGCCGAGCCGGGATCCATGACGATGGCGCCCTTCTTCGCCAGCGCCCGCAGATGCTCTTCGGCGGCATTGTGCGAGGCGAAGCCGAAGGCACCCGCGATCTCGGCGCGCGTCGGCGGCGCACCGAGGACTTCAAGCGAGTTCTTGATGAAATCGAGGATCTCCCGCTGGCGCGGGGTGAGGTCATTGGCCATGCTTGCTCCTTGGGATGCCTGTATATTCGTACAGCCATCCGCAAAAAGCAAGCTCAGCTATAAACCGGCGCCCGGTGATAGAAGCCGAACACCTTCGCCAGCGCGTCGCGCTGCCACTGGGTCAGCGCCCTGAACTGGAGCCCGCAGGTCGGGCGGCCATCCTCGAGGCGCTGCCAGCAGATCCCGGCATCCACCACCAGCGGCTTCTGGTTCTGGTACTCCTCCAGCGTCGCCGCCGGCATCTGGATGCTCAGCGAGACGGGAAGCTCCTTGTTCAGCGCCTTCGGGACGATGAGCTTCATGCCCGTCAGGCTGAGATCGGTGGCCATCGACTCCATGCCGCCGCTGCCCGCCTGGCTGGCGACCAGCACCAGCATGCCGCGCTCCAGGCGCGGAAACTGGCGCTTCTCTCCCGCCGGACGGCGCTCGTCCGGTGTGGTGCGCGGGAAGGTGAAGCCGGCCATGATGCCGTTCATGGACTCGCTGACGTGATGCAGGTCGTCGCCGATGGCCGCGGTCGTCTCGACCTTGGTCGAGCTCTCGTCGAGCGTGGCGAACAGGCGCGCCAGCGTGGCCTCGAGCTCGTCGAGCTGTTCCATCTGCCGGCGGCTCGCCTCGACGATGGCGGCGTTGTCCTGCGCCGCCTCGGCCACCACGTTCGACATGGCGGCCATCACCTCGGAAGCCTCCCCCGCGACCGCCTGTCCGGCATGGACGCGCTCGACCACGGCATCCATGGTGGCGCGCAGCTGGTGCACGCGCTCGTTGATGGTGGCGACGATGCCGGTCACCTCGGTGGCCGACAGCGTGGTGCGCTCGGCCAGCTTCCTCACCTCGTCGGCCACCACCGCGAAGCCGCGGCCCTGCTCGCCGGCGCGCGCCGCCTCGATCGCGGCGTTCAGCGCCAGCAGGTTGGTCTGCGCGGAAATCTCCTTGATCGTGTCGATGATGCGCGTGATCTCCGCCGCGGCGGTCTCGAGGTCGCCGATCTCGCCCGACACGCGGTTGACTTCGCCCACCGTCGCATCCATTTCGGCGATGTTGCGCTGTACCGCGGCGACGCCCTCGTTGCCCTTCGCCTGCACCTCCATCGTGCGCTCGGCCGCGGCGCCGGCCTGATCCTGCACGGTGCGCGCGACCTCGGACAGCGACTTCGTCTCCGACACCACCTCCGCCGCGCGCGCCTCCTCCTGGCGGCTCACCTCGGCGGTCTCCTTGGCGATGGTGGCGATCTGGAACGCCGACTGGCTCATCTGGCGGCCGGAGTCCTCGACGTTGCCGAGGATGGCAGTCAGCTT
>DASVZD010000326.1:0-3015 GCA_036391815.1 Rhodocyclaceae bacterium | reverse complement strand
GGCCGACCTACAACCCCAACAACCGCACGCGCCTGGTCGGTGCCCAACTGCGCAACCGCGCCTTCACCGACACCTTCGAGCCCGGCTCGACGATGAAGCCGTTCACGGCCGCGCTGGCGCTCGAGTCGGGCAAGTACCACTTCGACACGCAAATCCAGACGGCGCCCGGCAAGCTGTCGATCGGTCCGGCGACCATCCACGACTCGCACGCGCACGGCATCCTGACGCTGGCGCAGGTGATCCAGAAGTCGTCCAACGTCGGCATCTCGAAAGTCGCCCTTTCGCTGCCCTCCGAGGATCTCTGGAAGATGTACAACTCGCTGGGATTCGGCAACCCGCTGAAGCTTGGCTTTCCCGGCGAAGTGTCCGGGCGCCTGCGTCCGGCGAAGACCTGGATGCCGATCGAGCAGGCCACCATGTCTTACGGGCACGGCCTGTCGGTGAGCCTGATCCAGCTTGCCCACGCCTACCTGGTGTTCGCCCGCGACGGCGACCTGGTGCCGCTGTCGCTGGTGCGGCTCGACACCCCGCCGCTGGCCGGCAAGACGATCTTCTCGGCCGAGACGGCGCGCCAAGTGCGCGCCATGATGGAGATGGTGGTGCAGCCGGGCGGCACGGCGCCGAAGGCGCAGATTCCCGGCTACCGCGTTGCCGGCAAGACCGGCACCGCGCACAAGGTCGAAAGCGGCGTGTACGCCAACAAGTACGTCGCGTCCTTCGTCGGCTTCGCGCCCGTCTCGGACCCGCGGCTCATCGTCGCCGTCATGATCGACGAGCCCACCGCCAAGGGCTATTACGGCGGCGACGTGGCCGCCCCGGTGTTCGCCCAGGTGATGGCGGGCAGCCTGCGCACGCTCGGCGTCCCGACCGATGCGCCGCTCAAGCCCATCGTCGTGCCCGACGGGGCCAACGCCGCCAAGGAGGAAATGTGACCGCCGCGGAAGTCCTTGCCCAACTGCAGCGCCAGGGCGTCGAGGCGAAGCGCCTCTGCCTGGATTCGCGCGCGGTGGCGCCCGGCGACGTGTTCGTCGCGCTGAAGGGCTGGCGCAGCGACGGACGCGCCTTCATCGCCCAGGCGGTGGAGCGGGGGGCGGCCGCGGTGCTGTACGAGGCGGGCGACGTGGCGCCGATCGCCGTGCCGCACCAGGCCGTCGAGAAGCTCGACCGCCTGGCCGGCGAGATCGCGCACCTCGTCTACGGGCGCCCGTCCGAGAAGCTGTGGCTCGCCGGCGTCACCGGCACCAACGGCAAGACGTCGGTATCGCAATGGATCGCCCAGTCGATGAGCGCGCTGGGCCGCAAGTGCGCGGTGATCGGCACCATCGGGACGGGCTTCCCGGGCGGCCTGGCGGACGCGCTCAACACCACGCCGGACGCCCTGGCGCTGCACCGCCTGCTGGCGCAGTTCGTCGCCGACGGCGCGGCCGGCTGCGCCATGGAGGTGTCGTCCATCGGCCTCGACCAGGGCCGCGTCAATGCCGCGCAATTCGACGTCGCGGTGTTCACCAATCTCACGCGCGACCACCTCGACTATCACGGCGACATCGACGCCTACGGCGAGGCGAAGGAACGCCTGTTCAGCCTGCCGGGGCTCGCGGCCGCGGTGGTAAACCTCGACGACCCGTTCGGCGAGCGGCTGGCCGAGCAGTTGAGCGAGCGCGTGCGCACCATCGGCTACACGCTGGCGGGGCGCACGGGCGCCGGCGAGGTGCTGGCCGCGGAACACCTCGCCATGACGCCGACCGGCCTGTCGTTCAGGGTCGATGGCGTGACCGTCGAAGCGCCGGTGGTCGGCCGCTTCAACGCCTCGAACCTGCTTGCCGTGATCGGCACGCTGCTGGCGGCCGGCGCCCCGTTCGGCGACATTGCCCGCGCGCTGCGCGACATCGTGCCGCCGCCGGGCCGCATGCAACCGCTCGGCGGCCGCGGCCAGCCGCTGGTGGTGGTCGACTACGCCCACACCCCCGATGCGCTCGAGCAGGCGCTGCTGGCCCTGCGCGAAACCGCCGCCGCCCGCGGCGGAAAGCTGGCCTGCGTGTTCGGCTGCGGCGGCGACCGCGATCCCGGCAAGCGTCCGCAGATGGGCGCCATCGCCGAACGGCTGGCCGATGCGGTCGTGCTGACCAGCGACAATCCGCGCAGCGAAGACCCGCTGGCCATTCTCGGCGCGATCCGCGCCGGCATGGCCGGCGCGCCGGTGATCGAGCCGGAGCGCGCCGCCGCGATCCGCCGCGCCGTCGCCACCGCGCGCGCCGAAGACGTCATCCTGATCGCCGGCAAGGGACACGAGCCCTACCAGGAAGTCGCCGGCGTCCGCCACCCCTTCTCCGATGTCGAACAGGCCCAGGCGGCCCTGGGAGCGCGTCCATGATGAAGCTGTCGGAAGCCGCGCGGGTACTCGGCGGCCAACTGCTGGGCGACGACGCGATGTTCTCCGCCGTCGGCTCCGACTCGCGCAGCATCGGGCCCGGCCAGTTGTTCGTCGCCTTGAAGGGCGACAAGTTCGACGGCCACGACTACGTGGCCGAGGTGCTCGGCAAGGGGGCGGCCGGCGCGCTGGTGAACGCCGACTGGGCGCGGGCGCAGGGCGCCGGGTTGCCGGTGGTGGCGGTCGACGACACGCGCCGCGCGCTCGGCCGGCTGGCGGCCGACTGGCGCAGGCGCTTCCGCATTCCGGTGGTGGCGGTCACCGGCAGCAACGGCAAGACGACGGTCAAGGAGATGATCTCCGCGATCCTCGCGGCCCAGCACGGCGAGGACGGCCGGCTGGCGACGGCGGGCAACTTCAACAACGACATCGGCCTGCCGCTCACGCTGCTGCGGCTGCGCGCCCACCACCGCGCGGCGGTCATCGAGATCGGCATGAACCATCCCGGCGAGACCGCGGAGCTTGCCGCGATCTGTGCGCCCGACGTGGCGCTGATCAACAACGCCCAGCGCGAGCACCAGGAGTTCATGAAGTCGGTGGCCGCGGTGGCGGAGGAGCACGGTGCGGTGATCGCCGCGCTGTCGGCC
>DASVZD010000325.1:0-3234 GCA_036391815.1 Rhodocyclaceae bacterium | reverse complement strand
GGGCCCGATGCCGACGGCGCGTGGCGCGACGACGGCTGCGGACTCGGCCACACGCGGCTGTCCATCATTGACCTGTCGCCCGCCGGCGCGCAGCCGATGGCGAGCCCCGACGGACGCTACGTGGTCGTCTTCAACGGCGAGATCTACAACTTCCTCGAGCTGCGCGAGGAGCTGGAGGCGCGCGGCGAGAGCTTCGCCGGACATTCCGATACCGAGGTGCTGCTGCGCCTGTTCGTGCGCGACGGACTGGAAGGCTGCCTGGCCCGCCTGCGCGGCATGTTCGCCTTCGCCGTGTGGGACCGGCAGCAGCAGGAACTGGCGCTGGCGCGCGACCGCGTCGGCGTCAAGCCGCTGGTGTACGCGGAAACCGCCGAGGGCTTCCTGTTCGGTTCCGAGATCCGCGCGCTTTTGGCGCTGCAGCCGGCGCTGCCGCGGCGCGCCGACTGGGCGGCAATCGACCACTACCTGACCTACCAGTACATTCCGGCGCCGCTCACCGGCTTCGCCGCCATCCGCAAGCTGCCGCCCGGCCACTTGATGAAGGTTCGCGGCGGCAAGATCGTCTCGCTCGCCCGCTACTGGGACATCGATCCGGGTGCCGCGACGACGACGGCGAACTTCGCGGAATCCTGCGAGCAGCTGCGCGAGCAGGTGCTCGAAGCGACGCGCCTGCGCATGGTGTCCGACGTGCCGCTCGGCGCCTTCCTGTCGGGCGGCATCGATTCGAGCGTGGTGGTGGCGGCGATGTGCCGGCTTTCGGCGGACCCGATCAAGACCTACGCGATCGGCTTCGAGGACGAGAAGTTCAACGAGCTGCCCTATGCGCGGCAGGTCGCCGCCCATCTCGGCACCGACCACCACGAGCTGACGGTGCGGCCCGACGCCGCGGCGATCGTGCCGCAGCTGGTCGAGCATTTCGGCGAGCCGCACGCCGACAGCTCGGCGATTCCCACCTACTACGTGTCGCAGCTGGCGCGCCGCGGCGTCACCGTCGCGCTGACCGGCGACGGCGGCGACGAGGCCTTCGCCGGCTACCGGCGCTTCTATCACGCCAGCCTGGCGCAGCGCCTGTCGGATTCCGGCCTGCTGCCCGCCTGGCGCCTGGCGCGGCGCGCGACGACGGCCCTGGAAGGCATGGGCCGCAAGCAGGGTCCCGCCTTCCCGCACACGCGCGCCGACCAGGGACTCTACCTGCCGCCGGCGCAGCGCTACGAGCACCTGATCGCCTACTTCACGCGCGCCGAGAAGCAGGCGCTGGTGACGCCGCGGTTCCGCGAACGGGCCGGCGACGTGGACACCAGCGCGCTGGTCGGGCAATGGCTCGAGCGCGCGGGCGGGGCCGACCGCATCAACCGGCACCTCTACGTCGACCTGCACACCTACCTGCCGGAGGACGTGCTGCCGAAGGTGGACATCTGCAGCATGATGAATTCGCTGGAGTGCCGCTCGCCCTTCCTCGACCATCGGCTGCTCGAGTTCGCCATGCGTTTGCCGGGGCACTACAAGATGGCGTGGCCGCATCGCCACAAGCACAACCTCAAGGAAGCCTTCAAGGACTGGCTGCCGCCGGGCTTCATGGAACGCGGCAAGATGGGCTTCTCGATCCCCCTGGCGCGCTGGCTGCGCGGCGACCTCGCCGACCTGGTGCGCGAGCGCCTGCTGGCCGAGCAGACGCTGGCGCCGTGGATCAACGTCGCGCCCGTGCAGCGGCAGGTCGAGGAGCACCTGTCCGGCCAGGCGAGCCATTCCAAGCGGCTGTGGGCGCTGCTGATCCTCGCGGAGTGGATGAAGGTCTTCGGAATCGAAGCCTGATGCTGTTCAACTCCTACGAGTTCATCTTCCTGTTCCTGCCGGTCACGCTGCTCGGCTATTTCCTGCTCGGCCACCGCGGCCGGCCGCTGGCGGCGATCGGCTGGCTCGCCGCCGCCTCGCTGTTCTTCTATGCCTGGTGGGATGTGCGCTACCTGGCGCTGCTGCTCGGCTCCATCGCCTTCAACTACACGGTGGGGCGGATGCTGTGCGACGCGCAGCAACGGCGCCCGCTGCTGGCCGTCGGCGTGGCGGGCAACCTGGCGCTGCTCGGCTACTACAAGTACGCCAACTTCTTCCTGGCCGCCGCGGGCGCGCTGACGGGCGGCGACTACACGCTCGGCGCCATCGTGCTGCCGCTCGGCATCTCGTTCTTCACGTTCACGCAGATCGCCTACCTGGTTGACGCCTATCGCGGCGAGGTGCATGAATACCGCTTCCTGCACTACCTGCTGTTCGTCACCTTCTTCCCGCACCTGATCGCCGGGCCGGTCTTGCATCACGCGGAGATCATGCCGCAGTTCCGCCTGGGACGCTGCTTCCGCGCCTCGGCGGAGAACTTCAGCGTCGGCTTCACCATCTTCGTCATCGGCCTGTTCAAGAAGGTGGTGCTGGCCGACGGCGTCGCCCAGTACGTGTCGCCGGTGTTCTCCGCCGCCGATGCCGGCGTGGCGGTCGGCGGGGTCGCCGCCTGGTGCGCCGCGCTCGCCTACACCTTCCAGCTCTACTTCGACTTCTCCGGCTACTCCGACATGGCCATCGGCCTGGCGCGGCTGTTCGGCATCACCTTCCCCGCCAATTTCAATTCGCCCTACAAGGCGGCCAGCATCATCGACTTCTGGCGGCGCTGGCACATGACGCTGTCGCGCTTCCTGCGCGACTACCTGTACATCGCCCTCGGCGGCAACCGGCACGGCAGCGCGCGCCGCTACGCCAACCTGATGGCGACGATGGTGCTGGGCGGGCTGTGGCACGGGGCCGGCTGGACCTTCGTCGCCTGGGGCGCGCTGCACGGTTCCTACCTCTCGCTGAACCATCTCTGGCGCGCGCTGCGGGCGCGCCTGTTCCCGCGCCTCGGCCCCTCGCGTCCGGGCCGCTGGGCGGGCCGCCTGCTGACCTTCCTGGCGGTGGTGGTGGCCTGGGTGTTCTTCCGGGCCGGCAGCATCGACGCGGCGCTGCGCATCGTCGATGCCATGGCGGGCGCCAACGGTTTCGCCAAGGCCGACCCGCTCTACTTCGGCGCCGCCGAGGCGAAGTGGCTGCTGGTCCTGTGGATGGTCGCCTGGGCGCTGCCCAATGCCCAGCAGCTGATGCTCGCCCATCGCGGCGCGCTGGAAACCTACGCCGGCGAGATCGAGCCGTTGCGCCGCAGGTGGCTGGCGTGGTCGCCCCGCCCTGCCTGGGCCTTCGCCACGGCGGCCTGCG
>DASVZD010000324.1:0-2748 GCA_036391815.1 Rhodocyclaceae bacterium | reverse complement strand
GGCGCCGTCGGTCACGACCTGCTCGCCCGGCTGCACGCCCTTCTCGACCGCGACGATGTCGCCGCTTGCCGGACCCAGCGTCACCGGGCGCACGGCGGCCGTGCCCTCCGGCGTCACCGCATAGACGAAAGTGCCCTGGGTGCCGCGCTGGACCGCCGCGATCGGCATCAGCGTGGCGTCGTGGCGCGTCTCGACGCGCAGCCGCACGTTGACGAACTGGTTCGGGAACAGCTTGTTGTCGGTGTTCGGGAACTCGGCCTTCAGCTTCACCGTGCCGGTGGCGACGTCGATCTGGTTGTCGACCGTCAGCAGCTTGCCGCTGGCGAGCAGCGTCTTGCCGTCGCGGTCGAAGGCCTCGACGGCCAGCGTGTCGCCGGCGTTCACGCGCGCCAGCACGGGACTCAGGCTTTCGGCGGGAATGGCGAAGATCAGGTTGATCGGCTGCGTCTGAGTGATGACGACGATGCCGTTGGCGTCGGAGGCGTGCACCATGTTCCCGGCATCCACCTGGCGCAGGCCGGCGCGGCCGCCCACCGGCGCGGTGACGCGCGCGAACTCGAGCTGCAGCTTGGCGTTGTCGACCTGGGCGCGGTCGCCCTGGACGATCGCCTCGTCCTGGCGCACCAGCGCCTCCTGGGTGTCGTATTGCTGCTTGGCGATCGATTCCTTGGCGAGCAGCGTCTTGTAGCGCTCGAGGTCGACCTTGGCGTTGGCCAGCAGCGCCTCGTCGCGCCCCAGCTGGCCCTTGGCCTGTTCGAGCGCGATCTGGAACGGCCGCGGGTCGATCTCGGCGAGCACGTCGCCGGCCTTGACCACCTCGCCTTCCTTGAAGGGCACGCGCATCAGCTGGCCGTCGACGCGCGCCTTGACGGTCGCGGTGTTGCGCGCAGTGACCGTGCCCAGCGCGGTGACGGCTACCTCGATGTCGCCCTTCGTCACGGCCGCCGCCTGGACCGGGAAGGGGCGGTCGCCGCCCATCATGCCGTGGCGGCCGAAGCCGCCCGGCTTGCCGGGGCCTTCCGCCGGCTTGCCGAAGTACCAGAAAGCGGCGGCGCCGGCGATCGCCAGCGCCGCCAGCCCGAATCCGAGTCTCTTCTTGTTCATGCGCGTCCTTGTTGCGATAGGCCCGAGGGCCACGGCCCATGGGGGCAGGACGAATGCTATCGGCTCGGGCCTTGGCCCGGCAGGAAATATTGTTGCGGGTTATTACATGTCTGCCGCATGGCTACCTGAGAAGGGCTGCCACGACCGGGTCGAGTCCGGACATGAAGGTCTCGACCGCGGCGGTGTAGCTGCCCGGCAATCCGAGTTCCTTGTTGATGGCGCCGTGGTTCTTGTCTTCCGGCAGGACCGCCGCCCGGATCCCCAGGCCGTTGCTCTTCTCCGCATAGGCGCGGGCCTGTCCGCAGGAATCGTCCTTGCGCTCGGTCGAGCAGACGCCGAGCCACGGAGCGGCCGTGGTGTCGAGGCGGTGGTAGGGGGAGGCCGCCACCCAGCCACGCTCGCTGTCGCCGAACGCCTCGCGGTAGCGGGTCCTGAGGAATGGATAGACGTGCGGCATCTGCGCGACGACGTCGAGCGCGCCGGCGTCGAGCGACACCGTGCCGAGTATCGGGCGCATGCGGCTGGCGCGGCGGATGTCCGCATCGGCATTCACCAGCGAGACGAGGTGCGCGCCGGCCGAATGCCCGATGAGGATGAGCCGGCCGGGATCGCCGCCCCAGCGGGCGGCCTGGGCCTGCACATAGGCGGCCGCCCTGGCGACGGAATTCGCCTGCGCCAGCGCGTCGGCGCCGTCGGCGACCATCGGGTAATCGACGGAAGCGAACACGAAGCCCTTGGCGGTCCAGCGCGCGACCTTGTTCGAGGTCACGGATGCGGCCTGCTTGTCGCCCGCGCACCAGCCGCCGCCGTGGACCATCAGGATGATCGGGGCCGGCTGTCCGCCCCTTGCTTTCGGGAGGAATACGTCGAGCTTCTCCAGCGGCCCCGGGCCGTAGGCGACGTCCCGCTGGTCGGGCGCCGGACCGGCGCCCCGGCCGGGGGCCAGCTGCTGCAGGCGGTCCAGCTTGCGTCGCCATTGTTCGCAGGATAAGGAACCGCCGAACTCGGCACCGATATCCGCGGCCGCGGAGCCGTCGTCTGCGGCGGCCTGCCGCATCTGCTGACGGCGTTCCCGGATGCGCTCCCCCAGCGGTCCGGCTTGCGCGCCTGCGCACGCCAGCGCGACCAGGATCACCGCCAAGGCCGGCCGGCATTTCCTCGCCATGCCGGCGCTCGCGGCTACTTGCCGGCTTCCTGCCACAGCGCCCGGCCGAGCGCCTTCCACACCGGGCCGCCATGGGTGAACATGCCCTCGTCGGCGCTCTGGCGCATGACGTTCAGCATGAGCTGCGCGAGGCCGAAGATCTCGATCTTTGCCAGCGTCCTGGCGTCCCGGCCGCGGCCCTCGAACTTGACGCGCTCCTCGTCGCGATAAGCCAGCGCCTCGCGGGCCAGCAGGTGGACCTGGGCATCGTCGTTCCAGTCGATGCCGAGCACGAGACCGCGGCGCGCGATCTCGCGCTCGATTTCCTCGGCTTCGCGGATGTAGTTTTCAAAAGCGGGCATGGAAGGTTTCGCTCGGACTGCAGGCGCATCCACTCTAGCATTTCTGGCAGTTGATCTCCGTGACACCCGCAACACGAATGCGGACATAATGCGAAAAGCGTATGCGGTTGACATGTTCTGGTCATGCGCATAGCATTC
>DASVZD010000323.1:0-2934 GCA_036391815.1 Rhodocyclaceae bacterium | reverse complement strand
TCAAAGTTGCCGTCTATCCGGGGACCTTCGATCCGCTCACGCGCGGCCACGAGGACTTGGTGCGTCGCGCATCCAAGCTGTTCCAGCGCGTCGTGGTGGGGATCGCCGAGAGCCGCAGCAAGAAGCCCTTCTTCCCGCTGGAGGAGCGCATCGCCATCGCCCGCGAACTGCTGGCCGGCTATCCGAACGTCGAGGTGCACGGCTTCGATTGCCTGCTGATGGACTTCCTGCGCCAGCAGGGCGCCAGCGTCATCATCCGGGGCCTGCGGGCCGTGTCCGACTTCGAATACGAGTTCCAGATGGCGGGCATGAACCGCAATCTCTATCCCGACGTCGAGACCGTCTTCCTGACGCCCGGCGAGCAGTACATGTTCATTTCGGCCACCATGGTGCGCGAGATCGCGTCCCTCGGCGGCGACGTTTCCAAATTCGTTCAGCCTCTGGTCGCCCGGCGGCTGGCCGATAAGTTCAACCCCCGTTAGAGAAGGAAGAAGTCATGGCTTTGATGATTACCGACGAATGCATCAACTGCGACGTGTGCGAGCCGGAGTGCCCGAACAACGCCATTTCGCAGGGCGACGAGATCTACGTGATCGACGCCTCAAAGTGCACCGAATGCGTCGGCCACTTCGACACGCCGCAGTGCCGCGAGGTCTGCCCGGTGGATTGCATCCCGCAGGATCCCAACCACGTCGAGACCCAAGACCAGCTGATGGCGAAATTCCAGAAGCTGACCGCCGGCAAGTAAGTCCCGCTGCGCGGCCCTTCCTGGGGGGGAGGCGGGCCGCGCACTCCATCGCCGCGCCAACGGCTATCGCTGGCAGCGCGGGCAGAAATAGGTGCTTCGCTGTCCTTGCCGTATGAGCCTTATCGGCGTGCCGCAGATTGCGCACGGCAGGCCGGCGCGGTCGTAGACGCGATGCCGCGCCTGGAAGCACCCGAGTTCCCCGTTCGCATGAGAGAAATCCCGCAGGCTGCTGCCGCCGGCCGCAATGGCCGCCCGCAAGGTCTTGCGCACGGCGGCTGCCAGTCTTTCCAGCCGTTCGGCCGAAATGCTTCCGGCCGCGCGCCGGGGATCGATGCCGGCCAGGAACAGGCTCTCCGATGCATAGATGTTGCCGACGCCCACCACCAGGCCCGCATCCATCAGGCTCTGCTTGATAGACGCCTTGCGGTTCTGCAGCGCCGCCTTCATCCAGCGCCCGGTGA
The DNA here is from genome assembly GCA_036391815.1 of Rhodocyclaceae bacterium. Lineage (GTDB taxonomy): Bacteria > Pseudomonadota > Gammaproteobacteria > Burkholderiales > Rhodocyclaceae > Nitricoxidireducens. The sequence goes on along the minus strand of DASVZD010000323.1, from coordinate 1,725 downwards.
AAGCGCGCGACAGCGGCTCGATGCCCAGCGAGGCGAGCAGCGGATGGCGCTGCGGATCGCCTTCGAGCCACAGCAGTGCGCCGAAGCGGCGCGGATCGCGCAGCCGCAGGGCGATCTCATCGAACACCAGGTCGACGTGATCGTGCTTGTCGGGCGGCAGGTCGGCGGGCACCAGCCGCAGGCTGCCCGACATGCCGAGGTGCAGCAGCAGGTGGCCCGAGCCGAAGTCGAACAGCAGGTATTTTCCGCGGCGGCCCACGCCCGCCAGGGTCTTGCCCGCGAGGCCGGCCGCGCTCGGCAACGGGTAGCGCAGGGCCGGAACACGCATCACCGCACGCGTCAGCCGCCGTCCGGCGAGGGCGGGCGCGACGCCCTTGCGCGTCACCTCGACCTCGGGCAGTTCAGGCATGTCGATGGCCGTGCGAAACTGCTAACATGGCCGAATTGTATTGGAACACCCTCCCTTCCAACGTGGTGCAGATGAAACCGCGACTCCTAGTCTTCCTCCTGCTGGCCTGTGCCGGCATTGGCGCGGCCTGCGCCGACGAAACCGCGCCGGGCGACGATGCGCCGGCTCCGGCAAGTACTCCGGCGCTGCCGAATGTTTCCTTGACGCCGCATCTGCTGCACGAATTCCTCGTTGCCGAGATCGCCGCGCAGAGAGGCCAGACGGCCCTGGCCGTCGGCAGCTACCTCGACATGGCGCGCAGCACCCGCGATCCGCGCGTGGCAAAGCGTGCCGCCGAGATCGCGCTGTTCGGACGCCGCTACGACGCCGCGCTCGAAGCCGCGCGCATCTGGACCGAGACCGAACCCGAGTCGCAGCAGGCGCGCCAGATGCTCGCCGGCCTGCTCGCCGCTGCCGGCCGCAACGATGAGCTCTCCGTGCAGATCGGCAAGATGCTCGCCGCTGCCGGCAAGGACGTCGGACCGGCGCTGCTGCGCCTCAATCGCGTCTTTGCGCGCAGCGCCGACAAGGTCGCCGTGCACAAGCTGATCGACCAGGTCACGGCGCCCTACCTGGGCATCGCGGAAGCCCATTTCGCGCGTGCCATCGCCGCCTACGAGGCGCAGGACCTGATCGCCGCCAGGCAGGAGATCGATCGCGCGCTTTCGCTTCGTCCCGATTGGGAGCAGGCTGCCCTGGTGCGCGCCCAGCTGGCGCCGCACGATCCGCAGACGCTCGACGACCTCGGTCGCTTCGTGGCCGCCAATCCGAAGGCCAAGGATGCGCGCCTTGCCTATGCGCGGGCGCTGGTCAGCGCGAAGCGCTACGAGGATGCGCGCAACGAGTTCAGCAAGCTGCTGGCCGACAACCCCAACAACGGCGACGTCATCTATGCGGTGGCCGTGCTGTCGCTGCAGCTCAACGACCGCTCGCTGGCCGAGACGAACCTCAAGCGGCTTGTCGAGCTCGGCTATGGCGAGGCGGACAGCGCGCGGCTCTATCTCGGCCAGATCGCCGAGGAGCGCAAGGCCTGGGACGAGGCGATCGGCTGGTACGGGCAGGTCCAGGGCGGCGAGCAGCTCATCGCGGCGCAATTGCGCCTGGCCGGCGTGCTGGCCCAGACCGGCCGGCTGGACGAGGCGCGCAAGCGGCTGCACGAGGCGCAAGCCAACAGCAGCGGCAGCCGCGAGCGGGCCCAACTGGTGATCGGCGAAGCGCAGCTGCTGCGCGACGCCGGCAGGAACCAGGACGCCTATGCGGTGCTCGAGACGGGCCTG
>DASVZD010000322.1:0-3624 GCA_036391815.1 Rhodocyclaceae bacterium | reverse complement strand
CGATGCCCATTAGCTTGAGGAAGGGAACGGCGCCGACCGCGACGGCGCGCACGTCCTGGCCGTAGTTGGCGACGATGTACTCGGCGGCGCGCTCCACGGCATCGATGCCTTCGCCGAGGGTGGCCGCAATGGCCGCCAATTCGGCATCCTTGGCCGCGGCGGCCTGGCTCTGGCGCATCAGCGCGACGACGGCTTTCAGCGTCGCCCCGCCCTCGCGCGCCAGCTTGCGGCCGATCAGGTCGTTGGCCTGGATGCCGGTGGTGCCCTCGTAGATGGTGGTGATGCGCGCGTCGCGCATGTGCTGCGCGGCGCCGGTCTCCTCGATGAAGCCCATGCCGCCGTGCACCTGCACGCCGAGGTAGGCGATCTCGTTGCCGGTCTCGGTGAGCCAGCCCTTGACGATGGGGATCATGAAATCGACGAAGGCCTGGTTGCGCTTGCGCTCGTTCTCATCCGGGTGGCGCGTGGCGGCGTCGTGCGCGGCCGCGACCACGTAGGCCAGCGCGCGCATCGCCTCGATGTTCGCCTTCATGGTCATCAGCATGCGGCGGATGTCGGGGTGGTTGACGATGGCGACGGGGCCCGCGGAGCCTTCGATGGCGCGGCCCTGCACGCGCTCGCGCGCATAGGCGAGCGCCTGCTGGTAGGCGCGCTCGGACAGCGAGAGGCCTTCGAGGCCGACCGCATAGCGCGCGGCGTTCATCATGATGAACATGTACTTCAGGCCTTCGTTCGGCTTGCCGACCAGCGTGCCGATGGCGCCGCCATTGTCGCCGAAGGCCATCACGGCCGTCGGGCTGGCGTGGATGCCCATCTTGTGCTCGATGGACACGCAGTAGGCGTCGTTGCGCGCGCCCAGGCTGCCGTCGGCGTTGACCTGGTACTTGGGCACGACGAACAGCGAGATGCCCTTCACGCCTTCGGGCGCATCCGGCAGGCGAGCCAGCACCAGGTGCACGATGTTCTCCGCCATGTCGTGCTCGCCGTAGGTGATGAAGATCTTCTGGCCGAAGATCCTGTAGGTGCCATCGGGCTGCGGCTCGGCGCGCGTGCGGATCGCCGCGAGGTCGGAACCCGCCTGCGGCTCGGTGAGGTTCATGGTGCCGGTCCACGTGCCGGCGATCATCTTCGGCAGGTAGGTGTCCTTCTGCTCCGGCGTGCCGCAGAGTTCGAGCGCTTCGATGGCGCCGTTGGTCAGCAGCGGGCACAGCGAGAACGCCATGTTGGCCGATTTCCACATCTCGCGCACCGCCGCCGAGATGAGGCGCGGCAGGCCCTGGCCGCCGTGCTCGGGATGGCAGTCGAGTGCCGTCCAGCCGGCCTCGGAGAACTGCCGGTAGGCCTCCTTGAAGCCGGCCGGCATGGTCACCTGCTTGTCGTGCCACTTCGCGCCTTCCTGGTCGCCGCTGAAGTTGAGCGGCGCGAGGACCTCGCTGGCGAAGCGGTTGGCCTCGTCGAGGATGGCCTCGACGAGGTCGGGCGTGGCCTCCTCGTAGCCGGGCAGCTGGGCGACCTTGTCGAGGCCGGCCAGTTCCTTGAGCACGAACAGCATGTCCTTCACGGGGGCGATGTACTGACTCATGTTTCCACTCCGGTCATTTCTTGTCGTTGAGGTAACGGCGATCGTCGAAGCTGCCGACCCAGCTCGGGTAGTAAACGACCATCATGGTGATCGCCGCGCCGTTGAGCCAGGCTTCGGCGAAGCCGAGCAGGATGTAGTAGGGAAAATATTCGCCGAACAGCAGCTCGGCCGGGTAGACGCCCGCGATCCACAGCACCAGCGACGACACCAGCCCCGTCGACACCGCCGCCATGGCGGCGCCGAAGAAGGTGGCGACGAACACATAGACGAAGAAGTTCGGCGGCAGGTAGCGCTCGACGATGCGCAGCAATGCGTCGGCGAAGACGCAGGGGAACACCGCGGTGATCAGCACGTTGAGCGCATAGGCGTCCCAGCCGGCGCCGCCGTTGTAGGTGACCGCCGCCATGACCACCGAAAGGCCGAGGATGGCGAGCTGGCGGCCGAACATCAGCGTGAACGCCGTGGCGCCGAGCAGGTGCAGGTTGAGGCCGGGCGTGGCGCCCGCCTTCATGCTCCACATCAGCATCAGCGTGACGATGCCGCCCAGCCAGACGTTGAGCTGCGTCGAATCGAACAGCCGCTTCCATGGCGCCGTGCGCGCGCACCACGCCCATGCCGCCAGCAGCGGCACGAACGCCCCATAGGACCAGGCGGAGCTGAAGAGTCCTGCGGGGAAGTTCATGCGCGGCTCCTCGGCTCAAACGGCCGTCGTCAGTTCCGGCACGGCCTGGAACAGGTCGGCGACCAGGCCGTAGTCGGCCACCTGGAAGATCGGCGCCTCGGGATCCTTGTTGATCGCGACGATCACCCGGGAGTCCTTCATGCCCGCCAGGTGCTGGATGGCGCCGGAGATGCCGACGGCGATATAGAGCTGCGGCGCGACGATCTTGCCCGTCTGTCCGACCTGGTAGTCGTTGGGCACGAAGCCGGCGTCGACCGCGGCGCGCGAGGCGCCGAGCGCGGCGCCGAGCTTGTCGGCCAGCGGCTCGAGCAGCGCGTGGTAGTTTTCGCCGGAACCCAGGCCGCGTCCGCCCGACACGATGATCTTGGCAGCACCAAGCTCGGGGCGCGCGGACTTCGTGAGTTCGCGGCCGACGAGTTTGGCGACGCCAAGATCGGGCCCGCCGGAGATGTTGTCGACGGCGGCCGAGCCGCCCAGCCCGGCGGCGTCGAACGCGGTCGTGCGCACGGTGATGACCTTCACCGCGTCGGCGCTCTTCACCGTCGCCAGCGCATTGCCCGCGTAGATGGGGCGCACGAAGGTATCGGGCGATTCGACGGCCACGATGTCGGAGACCTGCGCGACGTCGAGCAGCGCCGCCACGCGCGGCAGGGCGTTCTTGCCGAAGGTGGTGGCGGGGGCCAGGATGTGCGTGTAGCCGGCCGCGTTGGCGACGATCAAGGCTGCAACGTTCTCCGCGGTTTGGTCGGCGTAGTGCGCGGCATCGGCGACCTTGACCTTCGTGACGCCGGCGATCTTCGCGGCAGCCTCCGCGGCGGCACCGCAGCCGCTGCCGGCAACCAACACGTGGATTTCTCCGTCCAGCTTGGCGGCGGCGGTAACGGTATTCAATGTCGCAGCCTTGACGCCCGCGTTGTCGTGTTCGGCAATGACGAGTATGGCCATCAGATCACCTTCGCTTCGTTCTTGAGCTTGTCGATCAGCTGCGCGACGTCGGCGACCTTGACGCCGGCGCTGCGCTTGGGCGGCTCGACCACCTTGAGCGTGGTCAGCCGCGGCGCCACATCGACGCCGAGGTCGGCCGGCTTCACATTGTCGAGCGGCTTCTTCTTGGCCTTCATGATGTTGGGCAGCGTCGCGTAGCGCGGCTCGTTGAGGCGCAGGTCCGTGGTGACCACCGCGGGCAGCTTGAGCTCGAGCGTCTCGAGGCCGCCGTCGATCTCGCGCGTCACCGTCGCCCTGCCGTCCGCGATGACGACCTTCGAGGCGAAGGTGGCCTGCGGCCAGCCGAGCAGCGCCGCCAGCATCTGGCCGGTCTGGTTGGAATCGTCGTCGATCGCCTGCTTGCCGAGGATCACCA
>DASVZD010000321.1:0-2184 GCA_036391815.1 Rhodocyclaceae bacterium | reverse complement strand
CGCGGTGGGTGTAACGCGACAGATAGGCCAGCACGGCCTCAGGTCCACCGAACGGCCGCTTGGCGTAGACGACCCACTCGGTGTTGCGCAACGGGGCGAGATAGGCCGCGAAGGATTGCGCCTGGGCGAGATGGGCGTGGTCGCCGAAGAAGCTGAGGCGTCCGCCCGCGTGCGCGGCGATGAGCTTCTGAAGGAACAACCGCCGGAACAGGCGGGAGAGCACGCGCACGGGCAGGAAGAAGCCCGGTCGGCACGATACCCAGCGCGTGTTATCCAGCGAGATGCCGCCGCCTGGCACGATCATGTGCACATGCGGGTGATGGGTGAGCGCTGAGCCCCAGGTGTGCAGGACGGAGGTGATGCCGATCCTGGCCCCCAAATGCTTCGGGTCGGCGGCGATCGTCAGCATGGTTTCGGCCGAGACCTTGAACAGCAGGTCGTAGAGGACTGCCTTGTTCTGGTAGCCGATGTCGGCGATGGCCGCCGGCAGCGTGAACACCACATGATAGTACGGCACCGGCAACAGCTCGGCCTCGCGGTCGGCGAGCCATTCCTTCGCGGCGGCGCCTTGGCACTTCGGACAGTGCCGGTTGCGGCAGGAGTTGTAGGCGATGGTCGTGTAGGTACAGTCCTCACAGCGCGCGACATGGCCGCCGAGGGCTGCCGTGCGGCAGCGCTCGATCGCCGACATCACCTTGATCTGGTCGAGGCTGACATGGCCGGCATTGGCTCGACGCCATGCCGGGCCATGGTCGCGGAAGATATCCGCAACCTCCAAGGCCGGGCGTGACATACGCCTTGGCGTCAGCCGGGCGGCCGGATCTCCTTGAGCTTGAGCGCGATGTGCTCCAGCGGGCTCATGACCTCGCTGATCGTCTTGGTGGCGACGCGGGTATAGAGCGCGGTGGTGTCGAGCTTGGCGTGACCGAGCAGCACCTGGATGACGCGGACATCGATGTTCTGCTCCAAGAGGTGGGTGGCGAAGCTGTGCCGCAAGGTGTGCAGCGAGACGCGCTTGTTGATCTCCGCCATCTGAGCGGCGGCATGACAGGCGCGGTTGAGCTGGCGCGTCGTCATCGGCTGGGCCGGATCGCGGCCCGGGAACAGCCAGCCCTGCGGCCGCGCCGCCTTCCACCAGCTCCGCAGCAACTCAAGCAGGTGTGGGGACAGCATGACGTTACGGTCCTTGCCGCCTTTGCCTTGCTCGACGCGGATGATCATGCGCTTGCTGTCGATGTCGGCGACCTTGAGCGAAACCACCTCGGCAGCGCGCAGGCCGGCGCCATAGGCCACGCTTAGCGCCGCCTTGTACTTCAGCCCCGGCGCGGCAGCGAGCAGCCGCGCCACCTCCTCGACGCTGAGCACCACCGGCAGCCTTCGCGGCTCGTGAATGACATGGGTGTGCTCGACAATCTCGTGGCGCTTCAGCGTGACCTTGAAAAAGAACCGCAGGGTCGAGACGGTCTGATTGATGGTCGGCACGCCAACGCCGCTCGCCGCCAGATGCAGCTGGTAGCGCCGCACGTCCTCGAAGCTCGCCGTATCGGGCGAGCGCCCGAGGAACGCCGCGAAGTTCTTGACCCTTTGCACGTAGTCATGTTGGGTCTTCGGCGCCAACTTGCGGATCGTCATGTCTTCGATCATGCGCCGGCGCAACGGGCTCATTGCCTCGTCGGTCATGGGGATGCTCCTGTCTTGGGTGAGGTTGTTGCAACCCCTCAATCTCAAGACAGGACGCACCTTGGCGCTATCGGCTTAGTCACCCTGTTGGCCGCAGCGGCCTACCGCGCGAGCGGTTTAGTCCTCTGGCGTAAAGCTGACACGTGGGTCGGATCGGGGGAAGCCTTAGATGGACCAACCGCTGTTTCTACAGGACCTGCATCCAGTGCGGTCGGCCCGGGCGCACCGTATGTCCATCCTCGACGTTCTGTCACTTGCTGATCTCGTGAGCCGCCTCGACAGCCTTTGTAACCGCAAGTAGCAGCGCTCACATGAATGAGGCTCGCGCGGGAGCGCGAGACTCTCGCGCAGTTGCAGCGGATGTTGGTTCGTTGGATTTGCGTTTACGCTGGCACGTAGAAACGCGCGATGTGGAGCTGCATATGAGTCTGCGGCCGGGGATCGTAGGGCCGTTCTCGGCAGGGCATCCCGAAGCTTTCGATTGAAAGCGATTGTCAGGTCCGC
>DASVZD010000320.1:0-10151 GCA_036391815.1 Rhodocyclaceae bacterium | reverse complement strand
CTGCAGAGGCGCATTCATGCGTCTTCTCCCATTGCTTGCTTGAGTTGCTTGATCTTCTTTCCCGCGTCGTCGCGCAGCCGCTCCAGCCGACCGAGTTCGGCGTTCAAGGCATCGCGCCCGACGAGCAACCGGCCGCCGCGGATCGACGCATACCAGGCGCCGAGCGTATGGGTCTGGCAGGCGACCTCGAAGGCGGGGATGTACTCGAATGGCGGGCGCCATGCCTCTCGGCTTGGGGCCGTCCAGGCGTGGAGCTGATGCACAGTGATGGTCTGGCCCGTCAGCTCGCTCATGCGGGCCGAGATGTCTGCCGCGTTGAGCGGACTTTCCTTGATGGCGTCGGCCATCAGTTTGCGAATGGCCAGGGAGTAGTCCATCGCGCCTGGCAGAGGCGCATCCGGCACGGGAACTTCAAAGAGATCGGGCGTCAGGGTGTCTCGAACGCGCCGCATGGCTACGCTGCCCCCTTGCCCTTGCCATTGACGCGGTAGTAACGCTGCGTTACTTTGCGCCGTTGGATGCGCGTTCCGTCAGCGTTGTAACGCGACGGCCAGATTTGCCTGGGTTCGAGGCCGAGGGCTTCGGCGACGCGCTGTTCGGATGGTCCGCTCTGGCCGCGCAGCGCGTGGGACAGGGCGTTGTGCGACAGGCCGTGCTCGGATGAGAGGGAGCGAAGAGTTAGGCCGCGCTTGTGCAGGGCCGCGATTACGTCGGCCGGGTGCCAGTCCTCTCGACTGGCTTTTTTTGGCGCCGTTGTTTTGTTCATGGGAACGAATGGTGCGTTCTAAAGAACGCGTTGTCAACAGTTTTTTTCGCCGCTGACATAGCGTCCGATTCCGTTCCGATTCGATGACGAAGAGAAAGACCCCGCAAGCCGCTGAAAAGCCCGCCGTTTATGCGGTTCAGGAAAATCGGACGTCAACCGGAACGTCCGATTCGTCATGTCCGATTCGAGGCAGGGAATAGGACGGCCTTTACGCACGCATCAAGGAAGTGGTCGGCGAGCAGCCCGTTAGGTCTTTCGCCCGCCAGTACGGTGTTTCCGAGGGCGTTCTAAGGGCCTACCTGCTAGGCACGAAGCGGCCGGGCGTCGACCACCTGGTCAAGCTGGCTGATGCTGGCGGCGTGGCGATCGATTGGCTCGCCACGGGGCGCGTCCCGAAGAAACGTGGCGGTACGAGCTGGGCTGCGCCGAAGATCAACATCGCCGCCCTGGCGCAGGCGCTAGCCGTGATGGAAAAGACCGCCGTACCGGGCGAGACGCGCGAGCAGACGCTGCGCAAGGCCGTCGAGTTCTACGCCTACATGCTGGAGAAGGGCATGATCACCGCCGATGGCGAAGGCGCAGGCGACGGCAAGAACGCGGCCTGACGCGCGCCTATGCCTTTCGCTCAATTGCCTGACATTGCGCTGACTGGCATCCTTTCGCCCTCTCGGGGGAGGAATGTCTCAGCAATATCGCTGGATGCTGGCCCTTGTAATCGCCTGGCGACAGCGGAACAAAGAAGACGGTGCCGACGACTGGCTTGGCCAGCTCGATATGGCTCGGTTCGACGGGGTCGCAGGCCAATTCAGGGCGCCGCCCAGTCAGGCGGCTAACGACCTGGTCGCGGTGGCCGTGCTGGTCGGTGCCAAAACCCCCGCTTATTTCGGTGCTCGCCGGGCTGTTGCGTGCGAAAATGCGGTTTCCGCGTTTTTGTTGATCATCCCGCCTCATCCCGCGTGGTGGCGGGTCTTCCCGGCTCTCCCCGGCCTCTTCATGGCCTGTGCCAATACTCCCGCCTCCTCACACGGAAACGATCATGACCCTGCCCCGCTGCCCCAAGTGCAATTCCGAGTACACCTACGAAGACGGCGAGATGTTCGTCTGTCCCGAGTGCGCGCATGAATGGCCGAAGGTTGCCGCAGCAGCGGCCGAAGAGGTGAAGGTGGTGCGCGACGCCGTCGGCAACGTGCTGCAGGACGGCGACACGGTGACGGTCATCAAGGACCTCAAAGTCAAGGGCTCGTCGCTGGTCGTCAAGGTCGGCACCAAGGTCAAGAACATCCGCCTGGTGGACGGCGACCACGACATCGACTGCAAGATCGACGGCGTCGGCGCCATGGGCCTGAAGTCGGAGTTCGTGAAGAAGGCCTAAGGCCGTTCGGCCAGCAGCGCCAGCTGCGTGTCGTCGAGGTAGGTCCACGCGCCCTCGGCCAGTCCCAGCGCCGCCAGCGTCAATCCGCCGATCGCCGCGCGCCGCAAGGCGACGCAGTGATTCCCGGCAGCCGCCAGCATGCGCTTGACCTGGTGGTACTTTCCTTCATCCAGGATCATTTCCACGGCATGCGGCTCCAGCCGCCTCGCCCGGCAAGCCAGCGGCGCCGGTTCGTCCTTGAGCTGCACGCCCGCCTCCAGCATGTCGACGAGTTCGTCGCCGACCGGCGCTTGCGTCGTTGCCACGTAGGTCTTCGGCACATGGCGGCGCGGCGACGATTGGGCATGGATGAAGGCGCCGTCGTCCGACAGCAGCAGCAGGCCCGTGGTGTCGTGGTCGAGGCGCCCCACCGGCTGGACGTCGCGCCACGCGAACTGCTCCGGCAGCAGCGTCAGCACGCCGGGGTGATGGCTCGGCTTGCGCGAACATTCATAGCCGGGCGGCTTGTTGAGCGCGAGATAGACGCTCTGGCGGAACAGCCACTCTTCGCCGAACACCTCGAACGCCAGCCCTTCCGTATCGAATTCCGCGGTTGCGTCTGCGACCGCCTGGCCGCCCACGCGCACCTCGCCCGCGCGCACCAGCTCGCGGCAGTGCTTGCGGGTACCGAACCCCTGGCTCTGCAGGATCCGGTCGAGCGTCCGCTTGGTCATCCGCTATATCGGCAGCTTCAGCTCGAATACCGCGCCGGCGTCGTTCGACAGCGCAACGGCGCCGCGCAATCCGGCGTTCTCGTGACGCTCGGCGATGCGCCCCGCCAGCCGCAGGCCCAGGCCGGTGCCGCCGCGGCTGACCGGTGCCGTCGCGCCTTGGTCCGCGAGGACGCTGTCCGGATAACCGCCGCCGTCGTCCTTCACCGTGAACACGCAATAGCCGTCCTGCCCACGCACTCCCACCGAGATGCGGCTTCGGCCGAAGCGCAAGGCGTTGTGGAGCGCATTGAAAAGCGCCATGCGCACCAGCGTCTCGTCATAGAAGGCCAGCGCCGGCGCCGCCGCGCAGTCCTCCTCGATGGCCAGCCCGCTGATCCCGCGGGATTCCCGCACCAATTCGCCGACCAGGTCCGCCGGCGAGTGAGCCTCGATGTCGAGCCGCAAACCGCCGCTCTCGGACTTGTAGAACGTCAGCAGTTGGGTGAGTGTCTGCGCCGCTTCCAGCGCGCTGCGCACCGTCTCGGCGTCGCCATTGCGTTCCGCGCGCCCGGCGAGCTGCGCCAGCTTGTTCTTGACGTCGTGGATGGTCAGCGCGGCGATTTCGCTGAAGCTCATGCGTTGGCTCCCGAGCCGTACTTCGCCTGGATCTTGCCCATCACGTCCGCGATGTCGGCCAGCTTCGGATAATTGCAGTTCTTCGCCACCACCGCCTGCTGGAGCGCTTGCGCCTCGCGCAGCTTGGCGGCATCGATGCCGTTCTGGAAGACGTCCACCAGCAGGCAATAGGAGGCATTGGCGACGACCTGCAGGTTGTTCGGCAGACGCGCGGCCGCCTCCGACAGCATCCGGGATGCCTCGGCGACGGCGCCGGCACGCGCCTTCTCGACGGCGGCGTTGTTGAGCTGGATGATCTCCTTGACGCTCATCTCGATGAGCCGCTGCGAGGCCTCCTCGCCGCCATGCTCCTTCATCACGGCGTGGACGCGCGCATGGACGCCGGCGGCATCCGGATTGTTCTGGATCACGTCGCGCAGGATGTCGGTCGCCTCGTCCTGCTTTCCGTGCACCAGGCAGGCCTTCGCGACCGCCAGCGCGGCGGCCTCGGGCAGTCCCTTCGCGCCGCCTTCCAGCGCCCGTCCGAGCGCTTCCCTGGCGGCTTCCTGGTTGCCGGCCTTCTGCTGCGCCACGGCCTCGACGGCCGCCAGCAGCCGCGCGTCGCCGGGCTCCTTGAAGCTGGTCTTCGCCTCGCCCAGCACCTCCACAGCCCGGCCGGCATCGCCCAGTTCGGTGAGCGCGTTGCCCAGCCTGGCATAGTCGGCGGAACTCCGCAGCGGCGAATTCCGCGTCTTCTGCACCACGACGCTGAGCGCCTTCTCGACGCGGCCGAAGTCCGCCGCATCTTCCGCGATCGCCGCGATCGCGCGATGCCGCGTCAGCGAGTTCGGCGAGACGCTGCAGGCGCTGTCGAGCACCGCCAGCGCCTGCTCGGCGTCGCCTTCCTCCATGTGGATGTGACCGAGCATGTCATAGGCCGACAGGAAGTTGGGATTCTCGGCGACGATCTGCCCGAGCACCTGCTTGGCCTTGTCGCTGTTGCCCAGGCCGCGCTCGGCGCGCGCCAGGCCCAGCCGGGCCCACGGCAGCGGACGCAGGGCCAGCGCCTTCTCGTAGAACTCGCGCGCCGCCTCGAACTGCCGCGTCATCACCAGGGCGTTGCCCTTGATGCGCATGGCGTCGATCAGGTACTTGTCCTTGGCCGCGATAATGGCGTCGCAGGCCGGGATGATTTCCTGCCAGCGTCCCTGGTCCTGCAGCCTGTCGATTGCAGCCAGCCGCGCCTTCTTCTCCAGCAGGCGCTCGAACCTCGACCGCAGGGTCTCGGCCGTGAAGGGCTTCAGCAGGTAGTCGTCGGGCAGGCACTCGGCCGCGGTGATCACGCTCTCGTAGCCGGTTTCCGCCGTGACCATGATGAACAGCGTGGCGCGGCTGATGATGCCCGCGGTGCGCAGGTATTCGAGGAACTGCTGGCCGTCGGTGCCGCTGCCCAGGTAGTAGTCGCACAGGATGATGTCGAACTTGCGCTTCCTGATCTGGTCGAGCGCCTCGCGCACCGTCGCCGCCACCCCGACCTTCTCGATCGCCAGGCTGGCGATCTGGCTGCGCAGCGAGCTGCGCATGTCCGGCATGTCGTCGATGATCAGGACCTGCTTGTCGCTGTATTGCTCCGCGTACGCCACGACTCTTCCCTATGCTGAATGCATTACATTGGTAGGGATATTATGCAGCCATTCGCGCGAAGGAACCGAAGATTAGGATAGGAATCCGGCAGAAATGCCAATGGCTTGCACTGGGCGATCATGCCGGCACCAACGATCCGGCGCTTGCGGGCTCCCCGCACGCGCCGCGCATGACCGCATCGGCGGTGGTGCTGATCAGCGCCTCGAGCCTCGTCCTCAAGTCCGCCAGGTCGGTGCTGGTCTCCCCGGCGAAATCGTAGAGATCGGCGAGCTGCTCCGAGCGCCTTTTCACGAGGTCGAGGATGGCGTCCTCCTGCTCGCCGGACATGCCGAGATGGGCCGTGGCCACCAGGAGCTCGTCGAGCAGACGAACGGTGTGCTCGGAGCTCTGATAGCGCGCATGCTGGTACGAGCGGCCATAGCGGTCCACGTGGTCGCCTAGATCCCGCAGCAGTTCGCTGATCTCCGAGCGCAAGCGCAGCTTGTCCGCGGTTTCCTGTATCGCGGCCAGCTTGGCGTCTGCGCTTTCCGCAACGATCGCGAGGTCGTCGCGGATGCGGCCGCAGCGATCGGGATCGGCGAGCGGCATGCTGGTGACGAGGATGGAAACGCGGTCGAAGTTGTATACGGAGCGGCTCCTGAATTCGAAGATCCGCCCCAGCGTGCGCACATGGTTGATCACCGCGAGCTCCATCGGCCAGTTCTCCCCGGCGCGGCCGAAGGTTCGCTCCAGGCTCCGCATCCGGACCTGGACCGCGCCTTCGAGCTGGTAGGAGTCGAGCACGGCCAGAACCGCCTCGACGACGCCCTGGTAGTCCCGGCATTCGTTCAGCGCGCGCAGGAAGCGGATCAGTGCCGCATACTCGTTGAGGCTCGCCATGACTACATTGGCCAGTTGCTCCGAGTCCTCGGCCCGCCGCCGCAGCGCCTGGCGGTCCGCGTGGATGCGCAGCAGGTTCTCGATCTTGCGGTCCAGGGGCACCTTGCCGAACGGCTTGACCAGATAGTCTTCCGCGCCGGCGTCGTAGCCCGCCAGCACCGCTTCCACGCTGTCGTTGGCGGAGAGGAAGATCACCGGGACGTGCGCCGCCTCCGGCGCCGCCTTGATGCGGCGGCACAGTTCGTAACCGTCCATTCCCGGCATCTGCACGTCGAGCAGGAACACCGCCGGCAGTCCGGCCGGCAGCCGCTCCAGGCAGTGCTCGGCGTTCTCGAAAGCCGACACCTCGTAGCGGTCCCCGAGTATCGACTCGACCACCACGGCCATCGTCGGATCGTCATCCACCAGAAATATCTTGGTCGCCGCATCCATTCCGCCCGTCCCTCCGGTTATCAGGTTCTCATCCATCCATCGCCGCGCCGGGCGCCTCGGCCGCCTCGGCATGCGCCTTCAGCTCCGCCAGCATACGGTCCGCCGCGTCCGCCGCCGACGCCGCAAAGCCCGCCGCCTCCGCCCGGTTCTGCCTGGCGGCCTCTTCCAGCCGCCGCGCCAGTTCCATGACGGCGCGCGCCTTCAGGTTGCCCGCCACACCGCGCAGCGTGTGCGCCAGGGCCGCCAGTTCCTCGTACCGGGCATCCGCCGCCGCGACGCGGATGCGCTCTCCCTTGTCGGCATGGGCGGCCAACGCCATGCGGACCAGCCTGGCGATCAATCCCGGCCTCGCACCCATCTGCTGGTGGAGCGCGGCCCAGTCGATTTCGCTCACCGCTTCCCGGCTGGGCGCCGGCGCGATCGCGGCCTCGCCGGCACGCTCGGGGTCCGGGCGCACCGCGCGCTGGATGGCGGCGACCAGCGCATCGGGATCGACCGGCTTGGTGACATGCTCGACCATGCCTGCCGCGAAGCACTTCATGCGCTCTTCCGCCAGGGCGTGGGCGGTCAACCCCACCACGGGAACCCCGGTCGCGATCTGGCGGATCCGGCGCGTCGCCTCATAGCCGTCCATGACCGGCATCTGCACGTCCATGAGGACGACATCGAAGGCATCCGGCTGAGCGGCGACCCGTTCCACGGCCTCCTCGCCGTTCTGCGCGAACACCACGCCCGCGCCCGCGAAGCTCAGCATGTCCTCCAGGATGAGCCGATTCACCTCGACGTCCTCGGCGGCGAGGATCCGAAGTCCCGAGAGGGTCCCCGCCGCCCCTTGCGGCGAGGCATGGGCGCCGGTCGCCTCCGCCAGCGGCAGCCTCAGCGTAAACGCGCTGCCCTCGCCCGGCGAACTCTCGGCGGTGATTGCGCCGCCCATCAGGGCGGCGAGGCTCTGGCTGATCGCCAGGCCGAGCCCGGTGCCCGCATAGCTGCGCGTGACCGAATTGTCGGCCTGCTCGAAGGGCCTGAACAACCGCGCCAGGTCCTGCGGACGGATGCCGATTCCGCTGTCCTCGACGCGGAAACTCGTCCATTCGCCGCTGCGGAAGATCTTGAGGCGCACGTAGCCGGACGCCGTGAACTTGACGGCGTTGGCCAGCAGATTGACCAGTATCTGCTGCAGCCGCAGGGCGTCGCCGAGCAGCCACTCGGGCAGGTCCTCGTCCCCCTCGACCATGCAGGCGAGTCCCTTCTGCCTGGCCAGTTCCAGCACGAAGCTGCGCGCGTTGGCGATCACCGCGGCCGGCTGGAACGGCGACATGTCGACTTCGAACTTGCCGGCTTCCATCTTCGCGTAGTCGAGCACGCCGTTGATCACGCCGATCAGGTGCTCGCCGGCCTCGAGGATGCGGCTGAAGTTGAGGCGGCTGGAAGCCTCGGCGCTGTCGCGCGCTCCGATGCGCGCAAAACCCAACACGGCGCCGAGGGGCGTGCGAATCTCGTGCGACATGTTGGCGAGGAACGCGCCCTTCGCGACGCTGGCCGCGTCGGCCGCCTCCTTGGCCTCGGTCAGCGCATTCATCAGGCGCTGCTGCCTGGTGATGTCGAGAATGGTGCCGCTCAGGCGGTTCACCTTGCCCTGCCGGTCGCGCAGCGGCCTGCCCCGCATCTGGGCGAATCGCTGGTTCCCGCCGTAGCCGGAGACCGTCAGCAGCAGCTCGAAGGCAAGGCCGTCGGAGACGCAGCGGTCGAGCGCCGCGCGCAGCGCCCGGCGCTCGCGTGCCGGCAGGCGCTCGAGCAGCAGGTCGAGCTCGGGAGCGGCATCGCTGCCGATGTCGAACAGCCGGAATATCTCGGCGGTCCAGTTCCACCGCCCCGACTCCACGTCCCATTCCCAGCTGCCGAGTTGGGCGATCTGCTGGGCCTCGAGCAGGCTGTCCTCGCTGCGCTTGAGGTCGCGGAACAGCAGGGCCAGCGGATCCCCCAGTCCGGTGACGACCAGCGCCTTGTAGATCAGGAAGAAGCGCGCCGCCTTGAACAGATGGCCGATCTCGTTGAAGGCGTCGCTCATCGCGTCGCTGGTGTACAGCGTGAAGCACAGCTCCGATGCGATCGCCAGCAGCGCCGACCACTGGATGAGCCGATACACCGCCGGATCGAACAGGCGCCGCCGCCGGTGGAGCAGCAGGACGGCGAGAAGAAGGATGCCGCAGATGGCGAATTCGCTGAGGATCTTGAAGCGGGTCAGGCCCTCCCCGGCGACGAAGCACACCGGGAAGTTCCTGAAATAGAGGATCGAGGCGATGCTGGCCGCCGTGACGACGGAGAAGGCCGCGATCGTCGCCGCCGGCCGCAGCCGGCGCCGCGAGCCGAGGAACAGGAATCCCGCCAGCATGCTGCTCGACTCCAGGTAGCGGGCCGCGATCCAGAACTGCGGCGCGTAGTAGTCGTAGTCGGTGAAGATCGGCATGCTCTTGTAGGACAGCGTATGCAGCACGTCGAGCAGCCCGACGAAGAAGTAGGCGGCCCCGAGCACGAGCACGTACTGGTTGCGGATGAGCCGCCAGCAGTTCGCCGCGATGATGGCGATCGCCACGGCGATGCAGACGCTGAAGAGTTCCGCGAGGCTGTGGAACAGCAGGTAGCTGTAGCGATCGGTCAGGTGGATGCCGAACAGCAGCAGGGCAAGCGCAAGCGCCTCGCCGGCGGAAACGGGCAGGCGGCCGTTCCCGGCAGGCGGAGCGACGACGGGCGTCGTGACGGCTTCCGTCCGGGCGGAAGCGTTCTCGGATGGCATTGGCTGGGCACTCTCCCGATGGCGCAGCCGGTGCGCCTTCACGGCGGCCCGGCCTGCGCGATGCGGGACCTCGTCGCCCGATTCAGGCGGCATTTCCCGCTGCGGCAAGTTACCCGCGTTCGCGGTGTGTTATCAATACCCGGATCACGGTATTGACGCCCGCCGGCCCTCCCCCCGTTCCGCATGGGAGCGGACCGGCCGCAGCCAATGCACGGGTCGGGGCTGCGGCAATTGGCAGCCCGGAGCCGCGGACGACGAAGGTGCGGCCGCCGGCGGAACGCCGTGCGCCACCACCGCGGCCGCGGCCATCGCGGCGGCCACCATTTTCAGGCCCATGGCAGGAACTACCTGTCGGATTTACCGATCAGGGAAAGGTGCCGCGATGTCCCTTTTCCATGTCGGGCGTCTTGTGCCGCTCGTCCACCTCGAGCTGCTCGCGGTTGCGCCTCAACTCCTCCTTGCTGTGCGCCTTCCCCGGCGCCGGCTCGGCGGGGGCCGGCGGCTCGCCCTCCACGGCCTGATGTTCCCGGCGCGGATTCGGCACGTCGTGTACTCGGTCTTTGCGGGCCATGCCATTCCTCCTCGTTGTCGCCGGGAGGCTCCAGCAACCCGCGTGCCGGATTCCGTCAGAAGCGCTCGAAGCCCCCCTCGGCCGCCGCCTCCTCGGATGGCGCGGACGCAACCGCGGGCTTGCGTGGCGGAAGCGCGGCCGCGCGGACGGGCTGCTGCGGCACAGCCGTGGTCGCGGAGGTATCCAGCTTGAAGAAGGACATCAGCTGCTCGAGCTGGCCGGCCTGCCCGCCCATCTGCTCTGCCGTGGCGGCCAGTTCCTCGGAAGCCGAGGCGTTCTGCTGGGTGGCCTTGTTCAACTGCCCCATGGCGCCGTTGATCTGGCCGACGCCTTGGGATTGCTCCTGGCTGGCGGCGGCGATCTCCTGCACCAGGTCGGAAGTCTTC
>DASVZD010000319.1:0-14223 GCA_036391815.1 Rhodocyclaceae bacterium | reverse complement strand
CGGGCGTGATGATCTTCGGGATGGCGGCGCCGAAGTTTTCGCCCTTGTGCTGCGCCTTGAGCATCTCCGAGAGGCCGTCGAGCTTCTGGTTCTCGCGGATGGCGACGAACTCCATCTCGGGCGTGACGATGCCTTTCTTCGCGTAGTGCATCTGCGTGACGTTGGCGCCGGGCTTGGCGCGGCGCGGGCGGCGCTTGAGGTCGAAGCGCAGGCCGGAGAGGCTGGCGTCGGACTCGCGGGCACGGCCGTAGTCGGAGGACAGGCCGGGCAGTTCCTCGGTGTCGCTGCGTTCTTCAATCCACTTGGCGCGCAGCGCCGGCAGGCCGGCGCGGATGTCGATCTTGGCCGCCGGGTCGGTGTAGGGACCCGAGCAGTCATAGACGCAGATGGCCGGATTGGGCTCGCTGCCGGTCGGCGTCTGGCTGATTTCGCGCATCGGCACGCGGATGTCCGGCCGCGAGCCGGTGACGTAGATCTTGCGGGACTGGGGCAATGGGGCGACCGCCGCGGCGTCGACGTGAGCGCGCCCGGCGGCGAATTTATCTTTTGCATTCATGGGGAAAACTCCTTTTGCGCCCTACTGGCCGCGTGTTCGACCTGCGAACGTACTGGAAAGGCCGCCCCAATGCAACCCGCGACGCAGCAAGGCCTAAAGTCGCGCCTTTCCGCGCCGTTATGTCGACAACCTGGAAAAAGGCAAAGCCACCTATAAACAAGGGATAGAAAACCATGCGCGCGTCGCAGACTAGATTATTGCTCGCCCTCGCGGCGGCCGGCCTTGCCTGCGCGGCGCGCGCCGGCGCCTGGGATCCGGTCGTCAGCCTCAATGGGGAATCGGTACGGCTGGACAAGTCGCGCATCAGCCGCAGTGCGGACGGCCGCGCCACCGCCTGGAGCCGGCTCACCCCGGGGCAGGAAATGATCGACGAGGCGGGCATGCGCTACACCGCCGTCGATGCCCTGAACCGCTACAACTGCGAGAAGCACAGCTTCGCGACGCTCAAGCGCGTGTACCGCCGCGACGGCAAGGTCGTGCGCACCGAGCCGGTCGGCGTGCCGCGCGAGATGTCCGCCGAGCCGGGCAGCGTCGACGACAAGCTGCTCAACGCGGTGTGCCGGTCTGCGCCCGCGCAGGCATCCGCGTCGGACGACGTCGGCGTGCCGGTGGTCGAC
This sequence comes from Rhodocyclaceae bacterium, assembly GCA_036391815.1. Taxonomy (GTDB): domain Bacteria; phylum Pseudomonadota; class Gammaproteobacteria; order Burkholderiales; family Rhodocyclaceae; genus Nitricoxidireducens. Next base: position 13,050 of record DASVZD010000319.1, on the reverse strand, counting down.
GCCAAGCCGACCATCCTCTACGCCGACGTCCGCAGCGCCGAACCGGCCAAGCCGGGGCAAGCCGAAGCCAAGGCGCCGGAGAAGCCCGAGGGCAAGCCGGAACGGCCGCGCTTCATCGACATGCCGAAGATCGACAAGTCCAAGGTCGAGGATCCCAACGCCCCGCCCAAGGGGGCGGATGCCAAGGACGAAAAGCCTGCCAAGCCGGAAAAGGCTCCCGCCAAGGCCGCGCCCGAGCGCCCGGTCGAGCGGCCCTCCGCCTCGCGCGCCGAACTCGAGCGCCAATACGCGGCCTCCGGTCCCCGCCGGGTCGCCAAGCCGAAGCGGGCCGAGCCGGCGGAAGCCTTCCCCGAGCGCGAGGTCCACTGGAGCTACGAAGGCGCCGGCGCCCCGGCCAACTGGGCGAAGCTGCGTCCCGAATACGCGACCTGCGCCGCCGGCAAGCGCCAATCGCCGATCGACATCCGCGACACCATCCACGTCGATCTCGAGCCGATCAAGTTCGCCTACAAGCCTTCGCACGTCACCATCATCGACAACGGCCACACCGTCGAGGCCACGGTCGAGGAAGGCAGCACGATGCGCGTCATGGAACGCGACTTTCAGCTGGTGCAGTTCCACTTCCACAAGCCGGGCGAGGAGCGCATCAACGGCCGCATGTTCGACATGGTGGTGCACCTCGTGCACCGCGACGACGCGGGCCGCATCGCGGTGATCGCCGTGCCGCTCGAGAAGGGCGCCGAGAACCCGCTGATCCAGTGGCTGTGGAACAACCTGCCGCTCGACAAGGACCAGCCGATCTCGCCTTCGGCGCCGCTCGACCTGAACCTGCTGCTGCCGCCGCCCGACAAGCGCGCCTACTTCACCTACATGGGCTCGCTGACCACGCCGCCTTGCACCGAGGACGTGCTGTGGATGGTGTTCAAGCAGCCGATGCCCATCTCCAGCCAGCAGATCGGCGTGTTCTCGCATCTCTACCTGAACAACGCGCGGCCGATCCAGCCGAGCAACGGCCGGCTGATCAAGGAGAACCGCTAGAGCGATTCCAGCAGTTTGCGGATCGGCGCCGGCAGCGGCGCCGATTTCGTTTGCGCGCGCGCCAGCCAGCGCGGCCCGGTTTCCGCCGCATGCGGCGTCGGCTCGGCCTCGATCAGCAGCGGCTTCAATGTCAGGCGGAAGTGCGTGAACGAGTGCGCCAGGGGCTCGAGCGGCCTGACCGACAGCGCACGGCAGCCCAGGGCTTCGGCATGCCGGCAGGGATCAGCCCCTTCCGGCAGTTCGGGCAGCGACAACAGGCCGCCCCAGATTCCCTGCGGCGGGCGCTGCTCCACCAGGATGCCGTCCCCGTGCCTGAGCACCAGGACGGTCGTCTCCCGTTCGGGCAGCGCACGCCCCGGCTTCGCCTGCGGCAGTTCGCCGGTGCGGCCGTCGCGCAGCGCCACGCATTGCCCGGCGACCGGACATTCGCGGCAGCGCGGACCGCTGCGCGTGCATAGCGTCGCGCCGAGGTCCATCTGCGCCTGGATGTAGGCCGCGGCATCCCGGGCAGGCATCAGCTCCTCGGCCATTTCCCACAGCCGCTTCTCCACCGCTGGCGCGCCGGGAAAGCCCTCCACGCCGAAGCAGCGGCACAGCACGCGCTTGACGTTGCCGTCGAGGATGGGCCGCCGCGCCCCGAAGCAGAAATCGGCGATCGCATTGGCCGTCGAGCGGCCGATGCCGGGAAGTTCGGCGATCGCCGCCGGGTCGCGCGGAAAGCTGCCGCCGTGCTGCTCGACGATCGCCCGCGCGCAAGCGTGCAGGTTACGGGCTCGCGCGTAGTAGCCGAGCCCGCTCCACAGCGCCATGATTTCCTCGACGGGCGCCGCGGCGAGGTCCGCCAGGGTCGGCAGCCGCTCGAGAAAGCGCAGGTAGTACGGAATGACCGTCGCCACCTGCGTCTGCTGCAGCATGATTTCCGACAGCCAGACCCGGTACGGGTCGGCCGTCTGCTGCCACGGCAGGTCGTGGCGGCCGCGCTGCTTCTGCCAGCGGATCAGCCGGGCCGCGAACCCGCTCAAGCCTTGACCGGCCTCACCCTGCTGGCGGCCAGCTTGGCGCGGCTGCGCGCCTCGTCGGTCGTGTCGGCGTTGGCCACCGCGACGCCCATGCGGCGCTTGACGAAGCTTTCCGGCTTGCCGAACAGGCGCAGGTCCGATTCGGGCACCGCAAGCGCCTCCGCCACGCCGTCGAAGGCGATGCCCTTCTGTTCCATGCCGCCGTAGACCACCGCCGAGGCGCCGGGGCGGCGCAGGCCGGTGTCGACCGGCAGGCCGAGGATGGCCCGCGCATGCAGCTCGAACTCCGACAACCGCTGGGTCGCCAGCGTCACCAGCCCGGTGTCGTGCGGACGCGGGCTGACTTCGGAGAACCACACCTGGTCGCCCTTGATGAACAGCTCGACGCCGAAGATGCCGCGGCCGCCCAGGTTGCCGGTGATCTTTGCGGCCACCTCGCGCGACTTCTGCAGCGCGACCGGCGTCATGGCCATCGGCTGCCACGACTCGACGTAGTCGCCATTGACCTGCACATGGCCGATCGGCTCGCAGAAGAAGGTCTCGACCTCGCCGGAGGCGCCGACGGCGCGCACGGTGAGCTGGGTGATCTCGTAGTCGAAGTCGATGAAGCCTTCGACGATGACGCGGCCCTGGTTCACGCGGCCCGATGCCGCCGCATAGTCCCAGGCCTTCTTGACGTCGGCCGGCGTCTTGACCAGCGACTGGCCCTTGCCGGACGACGACATCACCGGCTTCACCACGCACGGATAGCCGATGCCGCCGTCGATCGCCGCCTGCATCTCCTCCAGCGAATCGGCGAACCGGTAGGGCGAGGTCGGCAGCCCGAGCTCCTCGGCCGCCAGGCGGCGGATGCCTTCGCGGTTCATGGTGAGGCGCGTCGCGCGCGCGGTGGGGATCACTTCGGCGAGTCCGGCCTGCTCGATCTCCACCAGCATGTCGGTGGCGATGGCTTCGATCTCCGGGACCACCAGGTGCGGCCGCTCCTTCTCGACCAGCGCGCGAAGCGCGGCGCCGTCCGTCATGGCGATCACGTGGCTGCGGTGCGCGACCTGCATGCCGGGCGCATCGGGGTAGCGGTCGACGGCGATGGTCTCGCAGCCCAGCCGCTGCAATGCGATAATGACTTCCTTGCCCAGCTCGCCGCTGCCGAGCAGCATGACGCGCAAGGCGCTCTGAGAGAGGGGGGTACCGATGCGCATGACAGCCTCCGATATTTGCACCGCGCGATTCTAACGACTCATGAGCCTCGATCCCATCGCTCTGCGCAATGCGCTTGGACAATATGCGACCGGCGTCGCCGTCGTCACCACGCTCGACGCCGCCGGGCGGCCGGCCGGCCTCACCGTCAATTCCTTCGCCTCGGTCTCGCTCGATCCGCCGCTGGTGCTGTGGAGCCTGGCGCTGACTTCGGCCTGCCTGCCGGCCTTCGAGGCGTGCAGCCATTTCGCCGTCAATGTGCTGACCGCCGAGCAGGCCGCGCTGTCCAATCGCTTCGCCAGCGTCGGCATCGACCGCTTCGACGGCGTCGCGTGGACGCCGGGCCTCGGCGGCGTACCCGTGCTGGACGGCGCCGGCGCCGTCTTCGAGTGCTGCAGCGAGGCCCGCCACGCCGGCGGCGACCACACCATCTTCATCGGCCGCGTCGAGCGCTTCGCCCACGGCGAGGCGGCGCCGCTGCTGTTTCACGCCGGCCGCTATTGCGCGCGGTCGGAACTGCCGCCGCTGGCGGCCAAGCATTGACCATCATCGGGGAGAAACGAAATGCCGCTGCGGAAGTTCCTGTCATCCTTGCTCGCCACCCTGCTCGCCGCCGCCTGCGGCGCCGCCTTCGCGCAGGTCAAGGTCGGCGTCATCTACTCGGCCACCGGCCCCACCGCCGTGGTCGGCATCCCGCAGAAGAACACGGTGGCCCTGCTGCCGCGCAAGATCGGCGACGCCACCGTCGAGTACATCGGCTACGACGACGCCTCGGATTCGACCCAGGCCGTGCAGCTGGCGAAGAAGCTGATCACCGAGCAGCACATCGACGCCCTGATCGGGCCGAGCGGCTCTCCCAACGCCATGGCGGTGCTGCCCGTCATCGCCGAGGCCGGCATCCCGATGCTGGCGCCCGTCGGCACGCCGGCCGTGGTGCTGCCGATGGACGACAAGAAGCGCTGGGTCTTCAAGACGACGCAGAACGACAGCCTGATCGCCGACGCCATCGTCGCTCACATGAAGAAGAACGGCGTCAGGACGGTCGGCTTCATCGGCTTCAACGATCCCTACGGCGAGTCGTGGCTCAAGGAATTCTCCGCCCAGGCCCAGAAGGCGGGCATCTCGCTGGTGGCGACCGAACGCTACCTGCGCAGCGACCAGTCCGTCACCGGCCAGGTGCTCAAGCTGATCGCCGCCAAGCCGGATGCCGTGCTGGTGGCCGCCGCCGGCGGCCCCACCGTGCTCCCGCATGCGGCCCTGGTCGACATGGGCTACAAGGGCAAGATCTACCAGACCCACGGTGCCGCCACGCCGGACTTCATCCGGCTCGGCGGCAAGAAGGTCGAAGGCGGGTTCATGGCGGCCAGCCTGATGCTGGTGCTCGGCGAGATTCCCGACAGCCATCCCTCCAAGAAGATGGCGCAGGGCTACATCTCCGCCTACGAAAAGACCTACGCGGCCAAGCCGTCCACCTTCGGCGCCAACGTGTACGACGCCGGCCTGATGCTGAAGAAGGCCGTGCCCGAGGCGCTCAAGAAGGGCAAGCCGGGCACGCCGGAATTCCGCATCGCGCTGCGCGACGCCCTCGAGCAGATGAAGGAACTGGTCGGCACCCAGGGCGTGTACAACATGACGCCGCAGGACCATTCGGGCTTCGATGCGCGCGGCCGCGTCATGATGACGCTGAAGGACGGCAGCTGGCGGCTGGTGCCGGAGTGACGCCTACGGCGCGGCTTCCGCGGGGCCTTCCTCGCCGAATCCGCGCCAGTTGAGCAGCGGCACCACGTTGCGCTCGTCGAGCACGATGAGGGCCGAGGTGGACTTCGCCGCCGCGCCGCCGGCCTTGCCGCTCTTCACCTGCGCGGCGGGAACCGCCACGATGTCGTGGATGCCGTCGGCGCCCAGCGCGCAGGCCTGCTCGCCGTCGGAGACGATGATGGCGATGCGCCGCTGCAGCTCGACGACGAGGCGCTGCGCGGCGTCGAACAGCTGCATCAGCTTGGCCAGGGTCGTGCTGCGCGCCTCCTCGAACTGCCTCAGCGCCTCGCCGCCCTGACCCTGCTCCGCCAGGCCGAGCAGCCGGTCGGCCAGGCCGTGGATGGTGGCATGGGGCTGCTCGAACTGCCCGAGCAGCAACGCCAGGCGCCGGTCCTGCGAATGGTAGGCGTAGAACCACTTGCCGAAGGCGCAGTCGCGCGGGCTGTGCGCCTTGGTGAACGGCACGCTGGCGCGGATCGAGTCCTCCAGCGCGTTCATCCAGTCGACGTGATCCTGGCGGCGCTGCGGCAGCATGGCCTGCATCTCCTCGTATTCGTGGTAGCAGGACTCCTGCGCGAGGCGGTCCCACAGCGACACGTAGGGCAGCGGGTTTCCCTCGAACACGAAGTGATCTGCCGCCTTGGGGCCGCGGCTGACGAAGTCGGCGGGCATCGGCGCGACGTAACGGACATGGGAAAGCGGGACGCCGAAGCTGCGGTCGCCGAGGCGGATCAGCAGCATCTCGAGTTCGCCGCCGGAAGCGGCGGTTTCGCGCAACGGATCGTGCAGCTCCATGTCCATGTCGGTCTCCCGATTTCCAGGATTTCCGGTCGGCCATCCCCGCGCGGCGGGGGGCCTGGACCGGAGGCTGTCTTTTTAGCATCAATTGGACGGCCCGACGCCTCGTGAGCCGCTTTATTTGCCCCTTGCGCCGGTGTAGTATCGCGCGGCTCGGCCGGCGCCCGCCCCTGGAAACGGCGTACGTCCGCAACGTTTCAGAAGGGCTTGGCAAGTGGCGACCGAATTTCTCATGGGTAACGAAGCGATCGGCCTCGGCGCGCTCGCCGCCGGCGTCAGGGTCGTGACCGGCTACCCGGGCACGCCGTCGAGCGAGATCCTGCCGACGGTATCCCAGCGCAATCCCGGCAACATCCACGTCGAGTGGTCCGTCAACGAGAAGGTGGCGCTGGAAGTCGCCGCCGGCGCCGCCATGGCGGGCGCCCGCTCCATGGTCACCATGAAGCAGGTCGGCCTCAACGTCGCGGCCGACCCGCTGATGAGCCTCGCCTATCTCGGCGTCAAGGGCGGCATGGTGGTGGTGGTCGCCGACGACCCCGGCCCGATCTCCTCGCAGACCGAGCAGGACACGCGCACCTTCGGCCTCTTCAGCAAGCTGCCGGTGTTCGATCCGGCCTCCCCCGAGGAGGCCTACGAGATGGTGATCGACGCCTTCGAGCTGTCCGAGCGCCACGGCACGCCGGTGCTGTTCCGGCCGACGACGCGCGTCTGCCACGGCAACGCGCCGGTCGCCCTGCGCGATACGGTGCGGCCTGCCGCCCCGCCGCGCTTCGTCAAGGACCCGCGCTGGGTCATCTTCCCCCGCCTCTCCTACGAGAACCACATCAAGATCGAGCAGCGCCTGCCGGTGATCGCCGAGGAGCTGTCGGGCTACCGCTTCAACCTCCTCTCGGGCGGAGGCCGGCTCGGCATCGTCACCCAGGGCATCAGCACCGGCTATGTCGGCGAGGCGTTGGCGATCCTCGGTGCGGCCGTCCCCGAACACAAGCTGCTGCGCGTCGCCACGCCGCATCCCTTCCCGAAGCGGCTGGCGCTCGACTTCCTCGACGGGCTGGAGCGCGTGCTCGTCGTCGAGGAGCTCGATCCCTATCTCGAGCGCGAACTGCAGCGCCTGGCGGGAGAACGCCGCTTGCCGGTCACCGTGCTCGGCAAGGCCAGCGGCCATATCCAGGTCGCGGGCGAGAACACCGTGGCGGCGGCGACGCAGGCGATTTGCGGCTTCTTCGGGTTGCCGGCGCCGGCGTCGGCCGTCGCCCTGCCTGCCGACGCACCGCAGCTGCCGGCGCGCCCGCCGGTGCTCTGCGCCGGCTGCTCGCACCGCTCGTCGTTCATCGCGGTCAAGCGCGCCATGCGCAAGCGCCGCGCGATCTTCAGCGGCGACATCGGCTGCTACACGCTCGGCAACGCCGATCCGCTCAACATGGTGGATACCTGCCTGTGCATGGGCGCGGGCATCACCATGGCGCAGGGCCTGCGCGCGGTGCTGCCCGACACCGTCCACTTCGCCTTCATCGGCGACTCCACCTTCTTCCATTCGGGCATCACCGGCGTCATCAACGCCGTCTACAACCGGACCCCGATCGTCGTGGTCGTGCTCGACAATTCCACCACCGCCATGACCGGCCTGCAGCCGCATCCGGGCACCGGCGACACCATGATGGGCGAGATCTCGCAGCGGGTGGACATCGCGACGGTGCTACGCGGCTGCGGCGTCCAGCACGTCGAGAAATGCGATCCGCTCAAGCTCGACGACGCGATGGCGGCCGTCACCCGCGCGGCCGAGGCGACAGCCAACGGCGTCGCGGCGCTGATCTTCGAATCGCCGTGCATCCACGTGGCGCCGCAGGGGTCCGAGTACGTCGTCGACGCCGAGAAGTGCGAGTGCAAGGAGTGCATCATCAAGCTCGGCTGCCCGGCCATCCTGAGCGTCGAGGGCAAGGCGTGGATCGACAACTCGCTGTGCTGGGGCTGCGACCTGTGCGCCGAGATCTGCCGCTTCGATGCCATCCAGGCGCTGCCGCGGGGAGCGAAGCGATGAGGTCCAATCTCGTCATCGCCGGCGTCGGCGGACAAGGCACGGTGCTCGCCGCCAGGCTGGTCGCGCGCGCGGCCATGGAAGCCGGGCTCTCCGTGCGCACCTCCGAGACCATCGGCATGGCCCAGCGCGGCGGCTCCGTCGTCAGCCACGTGCGCATCGCCGATGCGCCGATCGCCTCGCCGCTGATGCCGCCGGGCACGGCAGACACGCTGCTCGGCTTCGAGCCGGGAGAAGCGGTGCGTTGCCTGCCCTTCCTCAAGCCGGGCGGCGCCATCGTGGTCAACTCGCGGACCGTCGCGCCGGTGACGGCGGCGCTCGCGCAGACCGAATACAGCGGCCCGGCGATGATCGACTATTTGCGCAAGTGCTGCGACCGCATCGTGGTGATCGACGGCGACGCGATCTGCGCGGACATCGGCTCGCCGAAGGTGATCAACGTCGCCTTGATCGGCGCCGCCGCGGCCGCCGGTGCGCTGGGCCTCACGATCGAACAGATCGAGAACGCGCTGCGCAAGTCGCTGCGTCCGAAGCTGGTCGACATGAACGTCAAGGCGCTGCACGCCGGAGCGCGCGCCGCGGGGGAGAAGCAATGAACGCATCGACCAAGAAGCCGGAACAACTGGCCGCCATCCGGCACCTGCTCGGCGGCATCAAGGAGAAGAGCGCCTTCTATCGCAGGAAGTTCGCCGACATCGACCTCGCCGGCATCGAGAGCTGGGAGGACTTCGAGCGCCTGCCCTTCTCCGAGAAGGCCGACCTGCGCGAAGCCTACCCGCTGGGACTGCAGGCGGTGCCGGACGAGGAGGTGATCCGCATCCATTCGTCGTCGGGAACCACCGGCACGCCGGTGATCATTCCCTACACCGCGCAGGACGTCGAGGACTGGACCACCATGTTCGCGCGCTGCTACGAGATGGCTGGCTGCACGAGGCTCGACCGCATCCAGATCACCCCCGGCTACGGGCTATGGACGGCCGGCATCGGCTTCCAGGCCGGCGCCGAGCGCGTCGGCGCCATGGTGATCCCGACCGGGCCGGGCAATACCGACAAGCAGATGCAGATGCTGACCGACCTCGGGAGCACGGTCATCTGCGCCACCTCGTCCTACGCGCTGCTGCTGGCCGAGGAGGTCGAGCGGCGCGGCATGCGCGACAAGATCCGCCTGCGCCGCGCCATCATCGGCTCGGAGCGCTGGGGCGAGAAGATGCGCCGGCGCATCGCCGACGAGCTCGGCGTCCGGCTCTACGACATCTACGGCCTCACCGAAATCTACGGCCCGGGCATCGGCATCTCGTGCGAGCACGAGTGCGGCATGCATTACTGGGACGACTTCCTCTACTTCGAGATCATCGACCAGCACACCGGAAAGCCGGTCAAGGAGGGCGAGGTCGGCGAATTGGTGATCACGACACTGAGGAAGCAAGGCGCTCCGCTGATCCGCTACCGCACGCACGACCTGACGCGCTTCATCCCCGGCGCGTGCGCCTGCGGCTCGGCCTTCCCCCGCATCGCCGACATCCTCGGGCGCACCGACGACATGGTCAAGGTCAAGGGCGTCATCGTCTTCCCGGCGCTGTTCGACGAGGTGCTGCACAAGATCGAGGGCGTCAGCAGCGAGTACCAGATCATGATCGACCACCTCGAAGGCCGCGATACCGTGACGGTGTTCTTCGAGACGCTGGAAGGCGCGCACCGCGAAGGCGTCGAGGCGGAAGTGCGGCGGCGCTGCAAGGAGCGCGTCGGCCTCACAGTCGTGCCGAAGGCGGTCGCCATCGGCGAACTGCCGCGCAGCGAGAAGAAGACCAACCGCCTGTTCGACAACCGCTACTGAGGAAAACCGGGGACAGACCCCGGTTTTCGGCCCTCAGGCGGAGAACCTTACCGTGAAGCGGGCGCCGCGACCGCCGGCGCCTGCGGCGACGCCCACCGTGGCGGCGTGGCGCGCGGCGATCTCCTTGACGATGGCGAGACCCAGGCCGCAGCCGTCGCCGGCACTGCCCGGCACGCGGTGGAAGCGCTCGAAGACCCGGCTGCGCTCGTCCGGCGGGATGCCGGGGCCGTCGTCCTCGACTTCGATGAACGCGTGTCCGTCGCGACGTCCGCAGCGGACGGTGACGCGTCCGCCCGGCTGCGTGTAGTTCAGGCCATTCTCGACGAGATTGACGGCAAGCTCGCGCAGCAGCCAGGGCACGCCTTCGATCTCGGCGGCTTCGAGCTCGAAGCCGAGGTCGATGTTCCTGGCGACGGCCATGTCGAGATGGCTGTCGGCAAGGCGGCCGAGGATCGCGTCGAGCCGCATCGGCTGCCGGTCCGCCGGCAAGCCGGCGCCCGGCTCGGCTCGGGCCAGGGCAAGCAACTGATGGGCGAGGTGGATGACGCCGTCGAGCGTCGCCGACATGTCGGCCAGGCGCCGCCGCAGCGAATCCTCGTCGGCATCGCCGATCGCCAGCTCGAGTTGCGATTTCAGCGCCGCCAGGGGCGTCTTGAGCTGATGGGCGGCGTCCGAGAGGAAACCTTGGGGATCCGGCGGCGGCACGGCAGGCGGACGGCTCATTGCGCCTTCTGCTCTTCGAGCCGGTAGCCGATGCCGCGCACGGTGCGAATGGTGAAGCCGAGCGGCGCAAGCTTCTGCCGCAGCCGGAAGATGCTGACCTCGATGGCGTTCGGCGACAGTTCGGCGCTGCCCGCGTCCTTGAACAGGTTCGCCTTGGCGGCGCAGCCCGGCCAGGCCGTCATCAGGCTCTCGAGCACCTCCCGCTCGCGGGGACGCAGCGCGAAGAACTCCTCGCCCAGGTAGACCTCGTGCGTGCGCAGGTTGACCCGCAGCGGGCCGACCGTCAGCAGGAAGCTGGTCTCGGCGTGCTGGCGCCGGACGGCGGCACGCAGCCGCGCCAGCAGCTCGGGAAAGCGGAAGGGCTTGGTCAGGTAGTCGTCGGCACCGGCGTCGAGGCCGCCGACGCAATCCTCCAGCGTGTCGCGGGCCGTGAGGATCAGCATCGGCACCGTGACGCCCTGGTCGCGCATGCGCCGGATGAAGGTCAGGCCGTCTTCCAGCGGCAGGCCGAGGTCGACGATGGCGACGTCGATGTTGCCGCGCTGCATCGCCTGGTCCGCCTCGCTCGCCGTGCTGGCATGCTCGACGGCGTAGCCGGCGCGCGCCAGCCCTTCCGTCAGGCCGCGTGCGACCAGGAGATCATCTTCAAGAACGAGCGCTCGCATGGTGGACAGTCGAATCGGAAGCAAGGGCAGGGACGATTCTGCCACGTCCCCCGCCGCCAGAATTGAAAAAGCCGCCGGGGAAACCCCGGCGGCTTGAAGGTATGACGAAACGACCGGCTTTTAGTGCGCCGCTGCCATTTCCGCACCCAGGCCCGTTTCCGAGCGGATTTCCTGGGCATCGTAGGCTTCGCGTTCCTGGTTCGCGCTGGCGCTGCTGTCCGTGACGGAAGCCAGCCAGGCGACGACCAGCACCGCCGGCAGCACGACGAAGGTCGGGAAGTCGTACGGGAAGATGGCCGGACCCATGTTGAGCACCTTGGTCCACACCGTCGGGCCGATGATCAGCAGGCCGATGGAACCGAAGATGCCGGTGTAGCCGCCGAGCACGGCGCCGCGGGTGGTGAGGCCCTTCCAGAACACCGACATGACCAGGATCGGGAAGTTCGCGCAGGCGGCGATCGAGAAGGTCAGCGCGACGATGTACGCGACGTTCTGCTTCTCGAAGGCGATGCCCAGCAGGATGGCGAGGATGCCCAGGCCGATCACGGCGATCTTCGACACCCAGACTTCCTGCGCTTCCGTGGCCTTGCCCTTCATGATCACGTTGGCGTAGATATCGTGCGACAGCGCCGAGGCACCGGCCAGCGTCAGACCCGAGACCACCGCAAGGATCGTGGCGAAGGCGACCGCGGCGATGAAGCCGAGGAAGAAGTCGCCGCCGATCGCGTGCGAGAGATACACCGCCGGCATGCTGCCGCCGCCCTTCAGGTTCAGGATGTTCTTCGTCACGTCGACCACGTAGTCGGGGTTGTTGGCGACGAGAACGATGGCGCCGAAGCCGATGATGAAGGTCAGGATGTAGAAGTAGCCAATGAAGCAGGTGCCGTAGAGCACCGACTTGCGGGCCGCCTTGGCGTCGGTCACGGTGAAGAAGCGCATCAGGATGTGCGGCAGGCCGGCGGTACCGAACATCAGCGTCAGGCCGAGCGAGATCGACTCGATCGGGTTCGCCTTGGCGCCGATGGGCACGACGGACTTCATGATCTCGATGTGCTTCGGATGGATGTTGACGGCGTCGGAGAACAGCTTCTCGAAGCTCCAGCCTTCATGCGACATAACGCCCAGCGCCATCAGCGTGGCGCCGCCGAGCAGCAGGCCGGCCTTGATGATCTGCACCCAGGTGGTCGCCTTCATGCCGCCGAAGGTCACGTAGATGATGATCAGCGCGCCGACGATGACGATGGATTCGCGGTAGGAGATCTGCGGCACCAGCGTGTGCAGCAGCTGGCCTGCACCGACCGCCTGGCCGATCAGGTACCAGATCACCACGATCAGCGAGCCGATCGCCGCCATGGTGCGCACCGGTCCCTGCTGGAGGCGGAACGAGGCGACGTCGGCGTAGGTGTACTTGCCGAGGTTGCGCAGGCGTTCGGCGATCAGGAACAGGATGACCGGCCAGCCGACCAGCCAGCCCACCGAGAAGATCAGGCCGTAGAAGCCGTTCATGTACACCAGCGCGGCGATACCCAGGAAGGAAGCCGCCGACATGTAGTCGCCGGCGATCGCCAGACCGTTCTGCAGACCGGTGACGCCGCGGCCGGCGGCGTAGAAGTCGGTCGCCGTCTTGGTGCGCGTGGCCGCCCAGTACGTGATGCCGAGCGTGATGGCGACGAAGATGACGAACATGATGATGGCGTGCCAGTTGACCGGCACCTCTGCCGGCGCGGCAGGCGCAGCGGCCGGGGCGGGCGCGGCGGCAACGGCGGCGGCATCTTCAACGATGCAACCGGCCAGTTGACCGTGCTGTCTTCAACGATTGCCGGAAACGCGGCCGGCGACGGCGGTGCCGGCGCCGATGGCGTTGGGAACGGCGGCGGTACCGGCGGGACCGCCGGCGAGGGCGGTGGGATCTTCAACAACGGCGGCTCGGTCATCGTGGTCGATTCGACGATCAGCGGCAACACAGGTGGGGCCGGCGGGACG
>DASVZD010000318.1:0-4380 GCA_036391815.1 Rhodocyclaceae bacterium | reverse complement strand
CGCCGAGATCAACGGCTGCTGGAACACCTGCCACGTCGACCTGCGCACCATGAAGAACGCCAAGGACGACAAGAAGACCAAGTACATCAAGGGCGCGGACCTCGCCAGCGGCAAGTTCATGGACCTGATCCAATGGCGCAGCGGCAAGGGCGAGAAGCCGGTGGACGGCTGGGTCGACAGCGAGCGCCACATGGAGGGCGGCAAGAGCCTGATCAAGGCCGAGGGCAAGAAGGAGGGCAACAAGTGGGTCGTCACCTTCGAGCGCGAGCTGGCCGGCAAGGGCAAGGGGGACCACAACATCGTGGCGGACAAGACCTACAACTTCGGCATCGCGATCCACGAGGACTACACCGGCGCCCGCTATCACTACGTGTCGCTCGGCTACCAATTCGGGCTGGACAAGGCGAATCCCGAGGTCAAGAACTACATCGCCGTGCCCAAGATCTAGCAGCTGGTTTCAACCATCACGCATAGGGGAGAAAGATGAGAATCAAATGGAGCGGAGCTTTGGCCGCATGCCTCACCGTCGGCGCCTCGGCGGCTTTCGCCGCCCCGGCGACGCCGGAGGTCCTGGCCAACGCATGCGGCGGCTGTCACGGCACGCGGGGAGCGAGCGCCGGGCCCAGCATGCCGAATCTGGCCGGCCAATCGAAGCAGTCGATCGTCGATTCGATGAAGGCCTTCAAGAGCGGCGAGCGCTCTTCCACCATCATGGGACGCCTGGCGAAGGGCTACAGCGACGCGGAGATCGTCGCGATGGCCGACTTCTTCGCCAAGCAGAAGCCGCGCTCCTATGAACAGGTGGTCGACGCCAAGAAGGCGGACAAGGGCGGCATGCTGCAGGAGAAGCACTGCAACCGCTGCCACCTCGACGACGGCCAGGACTACAAGGACGACGCTCCCATCATGGCCGGCCAGTGGCTCAGGTATATCCAGCTGCAAATGGACGACTATGCCGCCGGCAAGCGCAAGATGTCGGAGAAGATGGCCGAGAAGGTGAAGCAGCTGTCCCGCGATGACCTGGACGCGATCGCTCATTTCTACGCCAGCCAGAAACAAGGGGAGACGAAATGACGATGGACCGCAGAAACTTCATCAAGCTGCTCGGCGGCGCTTCCACCATGGCCCTGGCGGCCTGCGCCGGCCCCGGCGTCTCCTCCGGCTCCGCCGCCGCCATCATGCCGAAGAGCGGGCGCCGCGTGGTGATCGTCGGCGGCGGCTACGGCGGCACCATCGCCGCCAAGTACGTGCGCATGCTGGATGCCTCCATCGAGGTGGTGCTGATCGAGCGCAACAAGGAGTACGTCTCCTGCCCGTTCAGCAACTACTACATCGGCGGCCTGATCGACACGCTGGCCCCGCTGACCATCGGCTACGACAAGCTGGCAGGCAACCACGGCGTCAAGATGCTTCACGCCGAGGTGACGGCGATCGATCCCGCGGCCAGGAAGGTCGTCACCACCGAAGGAACGCTCGACTATGACCGCCTGATCATGTCTCCCGGCGTGGACTTCCGCACCGAGGAGATCGAAGGCTACGCGGCCGACACGGCCGACCTGATGCCCCACGCCTGGAAGGCCGGCCCCCAGTCGGTCCTGCTGCGCAAGCAGCTGGAGGCGATGCGCGACGGCGGCAGCGTGATCATCAGCATGCCGCTGACGCCCTACCGCTGCCCGCCCGGCCCGTACGAGCGCGCCTGCCTGATCGCCAACTACCTGAAGACGCACAAGCCCAAGTCCAAGCTGTTCCTGATCGACGCCAACCCGGACGTGGTGTCCAAGAAGCCGCTGTTCACCAAGGCCTGGAACAGCTACTACAAGGGCATCTTCGAATACGTGCCCGGCAAGAAGGTGACCAAGGTGGTCGGCAGCGACCGCACCCTCTTCGTCGAGGGCATCGAGGACCACAAGGCGGACGTCGTGAACTTCATCCCGCCGCAGCGCGCCGGCCGCATCGCCGTGGCCGCGGGCCTGGTGGGACCGGACAAGAACTGGTGCCCGGTCAATGCCACGACCTTCGAATCCACGCTGCACAAGGACATCCATGTCATCGGCGACGCGTCGGTCGCCGGCGCCATGCCGAAGTCCGGCTACTCGGCCAACTCGGAAGCGAAGGTGTGCGCCGCCAATGTCGTCGCCCTGATGAACGGCAAGCAGACCACCGACCTGTCGGGCATCAACGTCTGCTACAGCGCAATCAGCGGCACCGAGTCGGTCAGCATCGCCGGCGTCTACAAGGTGGTCGACGGCAAGATCGCCGCGGTACCCAACTCCGGCGGCATCTCCCCCGCGGATTTCTCCCAGGCCAAGGTCGAGCACGTGTATGCCGAGAGCTGGCTGAAGAACATCCTGACGGAGATGTCCACTTAACGCAGCTTCAGCAGGGAGCGTGCCCCCGCCGCGGCGGGGGCACCCACGGACAAGAGAAAGGAGGCGGCAGCACCATCGAGGTTTGATCCGAGGCTTCGCATTCGCAGTTGGTTTCCATCAAAAGCAATTAAATTCCATAAGTGAGGAGGCAACATGAGCGAGAGTGGCAAAGACATCTCAAGGCGCGATTTCATCAAGCTGAGCGGCGCTGCCGCAGCGGCGACGGTAGCTGCGGGAGCGGCGGTTCCCGGCGTCGCGCAGGCCGCCATGGTGAATACCAAGGGCAAGGCGAATCTGCCGAAGGCGAAGGGGCCCCGGCTGGTCGTCGTCGGCGGCGGCACCTCGGGCCTGACCATCGCCAAGTATGCGAAGAAGGCAAACCCCAAGCTCGACGTGGTGCTGGTCGAGAAGCGCGACATGTACTCGTCGTGCTTCGCCAGCAACCTGCTCTACTCGGGCCTCATCAGCCTGGAGTTCCTCGCCGACCACAGCTTCCTCGACGCGGCCGTCAACAACAACTACGTCTACTTCAACGCGACGGCGACCGGCCTCGACCGCGCGGGACGCAAGCTGATGACCAGCGAAGGCGAGATCGACTACGACTACCTGGTCCTCGCTCCCGGCATCCACTACGACTACTCGCGCATCGGCGTGACCGACCCGGAAGCCGAATTCATGCTGCGCCAGAACTGTCCGGGCGGCTTCGTCAGCCCGACCGAGCACATCACGATCCGCGACAAGGTGCGCAACTTCGAGGGCGGCACCTTCGTCATCACGGTGCCCGGCGGCAACTACCGCTGCCTGCCCGGCCCCTACGAGCGCGCCTGCATGGTCGCGGCCGCCTTCAAGAAGAACAAGCTCAAGGCCAAGGTGGTCGTGCTCGACCACAACCCCAACTTCACCATCAAGGCGGCCGGCTTCAGCGCGGCCTACAAGGAGCTCTACGGGGACGTCATCGAGTACAAGCCGTCGAGCGCCATCAAGGCGGTCGACCCGGTCAAGAAGATCATCACCACCGAGTTCGACACGATCAAGTTCGACGAGGCGACCATCTACCCGGGGGTGCGCGGCTCGCGGCTGATCGAGGCGCTCGGCCTGATGGACCCGAAGAGCCCGCAGAAGGAGGCGCTGATCGACGACCACAAGTACAACTTCGTCGGCGACGACCGCGTCTACGTCACCGGCGATTCGCGCCCGATGGGCTTCTCCAAGAGCGCCAACACCTCCAACACCGAGGGCAAGTACGTCGCCAAGCTGATCGCCGCGCGCTCCCAGGGCAAGGAAATCGACTGGGTCAGCCCGGAAACCATCTGCTACTCGATGTGCAACGCCAGTCCGGCCGAGGCCATCTCCGTCTCCGCCCGCTACGTCTACGACAACGCCAAGAAGGCCTTCGGCTTCTCGCCGGATACCACCATGGACGAACATCGCGACGTCGCCAAGGGCAACCGCCTGATGGAGTGGAACAAGGGCATGTACCGCGACCTGTTCGCCTAGGAAACCGTCTCGAGAGACCGCGGGGGCTACGGGCCCTCGCGGCTCAGCATCCGGAGGAGCGATGGACAGAAGGGGATTCATCAAGATTTGCGGCGGCACCGCCGCGCTGGCCGGCCTGCAGACGACCTACCTGCAGACCGTCCGGGCGGCAGAGACGAAGAACTTCAACCGCGTGAAACTGGTCGACGGCGACGGCAACCCGCTCAAGGCCAGCCAGCTCAAGGGCGACGAGGCCTACATCTTCCACTACCCGTACAAGTCGACGCCGTGCTTCCTGATCAGCCTCGGCGCCAAGGCGCCCGGCATGAAGCTGCAGGCCGACGACGGCGAATACGAGTGGAAGGGCGGCGTCGGGCCGAACGGTGCGCTGGTCGCCTACAGCGCCATCTGCGCGCACCAGCTTTCCTACCCTACCAAGGAACATTCACCGATCAGCTATACCGGCGGCAAGGTCAGCAAGCTGGCGGGCAAGGGCGGCATGATCGTGTGCTGCGAGCACGACCGGGTCTACGAC
>DASVZD010000317.1:0-2392 GCA_036391815.1 Rhodocyclaceae bacterium | reverse complement strand
TGCTCAAGCGCCGCGGCGCCGCGGCCGCCGCGATGCTGGCGTCGCTCGCCACGGTGCGCATTCCGGACGGCAGGAATCCGAAGCGGGAGTACTGGGTTCCGGCCGATTCCTGGCGCGTGCTGTGGCGCCATGTCGACCGGCCCATCGCCTACGGCGAGGCGCACGGCCTGGCCGGACGCGTCCAGCCCGAATTGTGGCCGGAACTCTTCGACAGCGGCTATGCCGATCGCGACGCCCGCAGCGCGCTCGGCTGCCTGGTTAACCAGATGGGCGCGAGCGACCTGAAAGCGCTCTGGGTCCACCTCGATGCCCAGTTTCCGAACTTGCGCGCCGTTGCGCCCCGCATGGTGCTCGACCACCTTCGCATGGCGGGTTCCGACCTGTGCTGGTCGTGGAACGAAGACGAGACTATCGACAAGCTGGTGTTCCTGACCTCCCGCGATGTTTTGGGACCGGTCAAGGGGCTCATCGAGCGAGACCTGCGAAACCGGTCATCGGCCTTGCTCGCCGCCATGAAACCTTTCCGTGCCGAAGCGCGACCGACTGCGAAGCCCCGGCTCGTCGAGGTCGGCCACAAGTGCCGCTTCACACCGTCCGATGCCTGGTATCGCGAACTGTTGAACCATGCGACGGCAGCCGACGGCATGCCGATCGAAACCGTACAGCTGATCGAACTTCCCGGCGAAGCGGAATGCGGCCTGCTGGTAGGCGGCTTCTACGGTCTGTCGAGCGAGCCCACCGACAGCTTCACGGGTCCCGAGGACAACCCGGTTCCCTCGTGCCCCGATCCGGCCGGCGGCTACCGGGTGCTGCGAGCGGAGGCCGGCCACATCGAGCGTTTCGACACCGACATGAGCGGCGAGTCGGGGGGCTCCACGCTCGTGCGCGTGCGCGACGCGGCATCCGGCCGCCACTACTATCTGCGCGACGGTGGCGGGCTCGGCCGCTGCGAAAGCCGGCTGAGACTGCCGCAGGCCTTCGAGTGGATCACCGCGAAGCCCGGACCTGCCATGCGCCTGGTGGGCAGCCGCGATATCGAGGACGCCTTGTTCGATCAATGTCGCGCCGGCGAAGACGGCGTGCGCTGCGACGGCATCGCGAGCCTCCCGGGGTGGGAGTGGATGCCCGCTGCCACGCGTTCGTCCGACGGTCACCGCGGGATGGCCTATCGGGATTTCATCAGGGCCTTCTGGTCCGGCCGGCACGACGAATACCAGGCCGCCATCCTCGCCCTCGACAAGCCCAGGCTGAAGGCCCTGCAGGAAGGCGGGATTCCCGGCGACTGGACCGCGGACGCCCTCCGCCGCGTCGGCGCGTCGAAGCTTCCGCTCGCCGAAAAGCGCAAGCGCATTGCCTGGATCTTCTACGATCACCGGCAGCTCGCGCGTGCCCTCGACAGCGACATGCTGGAAGGCCTGCTGGGCTGGTTGCCGCGCGAAGACTGGGGGCCGCTGCTCGCCGTCCTCTCCGAGCAGGGCATCAACGTCCGCAGGTTGCGCCAGCTCGCGGAGGAGAAGGGCCTGTCCCGGCTGGCCTGCGATCTCGACCACGCCCAGGGCCTGATCTGCGGCGAAAACTGGGGACGGCGCTAGCCCGGTCTCCCGCGTCTTGACGACAGTCAAGGAAGCGCGAATTCCCGACGCCTAAAGTCGGACATGCTGCGATGCGCAGCATGATGACAAGGCGGCAGGCAATGAACGCAGCGCAGTTGGCATTGGTTTCGGACGAGCCGGGGCAGCTCCCCGCCTCGGCGGGCGCCCGGGCACTCCACCCGCCCGGCGACCTCGCGATCTGGGTGTTCATTCTCGCGGAACTGCTCGCCTTCGGCGCCTTCTTCGCGATGTATGCGTTCACGCGCATGCACAACGTCGCGCTGTTCGACGAGATGCAACTGACGCTCGACCGCCGCGCCGGCGCCATCAACACCTTCCTGCTGATTACCGCGAGCTGGTGCGTGGCGCGCGCCGTCGCGGCGATCAAGCTCGACCGTACCGCCGCCAGCTACCGCTGGCTCGCCTGGGGCATCGTCTGCGGTTTCGGCTTCGTCGTGGTGAAGATATTCGAGTACCACGCCAAGCTGTCGCTCGGCATCAACCTGGCGACCAACACGTTCTACATGTTCTACCTGTCGCTGACCTTCTTCCATTTCATGCACGTGCTGCTCGGCCTGGCGATCCTGTTGGCGGTGTGGTTGAAGGCGCGGCGCGGCGGCTACTCGGCGGACGATCATCATGGCATGGAGACCGGCGCTTCTTACTGGCACATGGTCGACCTGGTGTGGGTGGTGCTGTTCCCGCTGGTCTACGTGATGAGGTGATGGCGATGAATGCAGGCAGGCTCGATTTCTTCTGGCTGGCGCTGGTCGCCGGCACGGCAATCACCTGGGGACTGG
>DASVZD010000316.1:0-7715 GCA_036391815.1 Rhodocyclaceae bacterium | reverse complement strand
TTTCCGCCAACCTCACCTATTCGCTGGCGAAGACGAACTACGCGACTTCGCTCGGCTACGTGAACGCGACCATCGGCGCCAGCGGCACGACGCCGGACATCCGCAGCGAGACGACGCAGTTCTCGCTGGTCGGCGACTACCACATCGACAAGCCGTCGGCGGTGGTGCTCGGCTACGCCTACCAGAAGCTCTCGGCGAACGACTACTTCTACAACGGCTACCAGTACGGCTATACGCCGACCTCGCTGATCCCGACCAACCAGCAGGTGCCGACGTACAACGTGAACCGCGTGTTCGCCGCCTACCGCTACAGCTTCCGATGACGACTTCTGCGTAGTTCCGATGCGACGCTTGGGGCCGACACGTCGGCCCTCTTTTTTCCACTGCCGAAAGGAAAGCGATGGCTGATCCGAGACCCGGCGCGCTGAAGCGCGCATGGATTGCCCTCAACCGGCCCAGCGCGAAATACTCGCTGCTGGCCCTGCTGATCGTCGGCTTCGTCTCCGGCATCGTGTTCTGGGGCGCCTTCAACACGGGGCTCGAGGCCACCAACCGGCTGGAGTTCTGCATCGGCTGCCACGAGATGCGCGACAACGTCTACCAGGAGTACAAGGAAACCATCCATTACCAGAACCGCACCGGCGTGCGCGCCATCTGCTCGGACTGCCACGTGCCGAAGGATTGGACCCACAAGATGATCCGCAAGATCCAGGCGAGCTACGAGGTGTGGGGCCACCTCACGGGCAAGATCGACACCAAGGAGAAGTTCGAGGCCCACCGCATGGAAATGGCGACCAAGGAATGGAAGCGCATGGAGGCGGCCGGCTCGCGCGAGTGCCGGAACTGCCACAACTTCGACGCCATGAGCCCGGAGCTGCAGAAGCAGACGCCGTACAAGAAGCACATGGCGGCGAAGGCCGCGGGCAAGACCTGCATCGACTGCCACAAGGGCATCGCGCACCATCTGCCGAAGGAGTACGAGGAGCCCGGCGAGGAAGAGTGACGCCCGATATGCCGATCGATTGACAGCGAAGCCGCCGCGAGCCGATACTCGCGCCGGGGAGCCGGGGGGGCTCCACGGAAACGGGGCGCGCTCATGCAGACGATCGGCAGCTATCTCCTGGTCATCGGAATCCTCATCGCCGCCTGGCAGTACGCGGGCATCCACGGCAAGGAGGTCGCCGAAGGCCGCGTCACCGCTCTCGAGAAGATCGCCGGCAGCGGCCGCGGCGGCTCGACCGACCGCCTGGTCGCCGCCTTCCCGGACCGGTCGGGAACCGAGCATACCTATCGGGCCGCCTTCGGCGTCTCGTCGACGGGCTACGCCGTCGGCGATCGCATCCGCATCTACTTCGACCGCGACAACCCCGCGGACTGCGGCGTCCTCTCGTTCGGCTACCGCTTCGGCGTCGCCTGGGGCTTCGTCGCGGCCGGCGTCGCCCTGTGGCTGCTCGCCGCCGGCTTCACGCTCGGCAACGGCTGGCTGGAGCGCCTCGTCCCGACCACCGTGCCGGCGGCGCGCCCCGCCGATCAGAAGGGGATGTAGGTCTTCTTCGGCGTGTAGTGGATGTAGCCGATGCTGGCGCCGGCGCGCAGTCCCACGCCGAGGCGGATCGGCGCCAGGATGATGTTGCCGCGCTGCTGGTAGTTGATGCCCGCGCCGCCGACGTAGTAGAAGCTGCCGTCGACCGCCGGGAAGCGCTGGTAGATCTTGCCCGCGCTCGGCAGGTGATACACCAGCACGAACACCTTGGCGGCGTTGGCGCCGAAGTCGAAGCCGATCGACGGCCCCTGCCAATAGACCTTCGCCTTGCCGCCCTTCGTCTGCAGCACGCCGTCGCCGTAGCGCAGGCCGACGGTGATGGCGCCGCCGGCCTCCTCGCCCTTGATGTAGCCGTTCGGCCGGCCGTGCTCCTTGAAGGCCTTCTCGATGACCTTGGCCAGCCCCTCGGTGGACTTGCCGAAGAAGGCCTCGGCATCCTTGAGCACCGAGTCCTGGTCGTAGGTGTCCTTGTCGGAATTCTTGGCGGCGTCGGCGCCGAACGCGGAGGAGGCCGCGAAGAGGCAGGCGGCCGCCAGCGGCAGCAAGCGGGCAATCAGTTTGAGCATGGCATGTCGTCCTTCAGTAATCGATGGCTTCGCCGGGTTGCAGGACGTCCACTTTAACCGAGGACTTGCCCAGGGCATCGAGGTATTCCGCCGGCGTGCCCGCCAGCAGCGGCGTGGTCCCGTAGTGGATCGGGATGGCATGCCGGGGCTTCAGCCAGTTCTTCGTCGCGAACGCCGCATCCTGCGGGTCCATGGTGAAATGCCCGCCGATGGGGATGAGAATGAGGTCCGGGTGGTAGCGCTCGGCGATCAGCCGCATGTCGCCGAACAGCGCCGTATCGCCCATGTGATAGATGGTGAAGCCGTTCTCGAGCCGGATGATGAAGCCGGCCGGCTCGCCGCCGACGTGGATCTCGTCCTTGCCGGTGGCCGGATTCCTCCACGTCAGCTCGGAGCTGTGCTCGGCATGCACCATGGTGATCCTGATGCGGTCGCCCACCGGCGTGACGGTGCCGCCCAGGTTCATGCGCGGCGCCAGTTCGCGCGGCAGCATGCCGAGCTGCACCAGCGAGTCGTCGAGTCCGCTCGGGCCGTAGAGCGGCACGTGCAGCTTCCTCGCCAGTTCCGGCGCATCGCCCAGGTGGTCCGCATGCGCGTGCGTCACCAGGATGACGTCGACCCTGCCGAGCTGGTCGAGGTTCTTCCATTGCGGCGGCGTCTTCGGGTTGCCGGTGATGAACGGGTCGATCAGGATGACCTTGCCCTCCGGCGAAGTGATGCGCGTCGCCGACTGCCCGAGCCACAGCACCTCGGTCTTGCCGGCGGCCGAGGCGGCCAGCGCCAGGGCGGCCAATGCGGCGCCCAGCAGCCAGCCGGCGATTCGCTTGTTCATGTCGGTTCTCCTTGGGGTTGCGGGGCGGCGACGCGCCTCAATTCGACATCAGCACGGGCACCGTCATGTTGCGCAGGATGTGCCGCGTGCCGGCGCCGCGGCTGACGAAGGGAAAGCCGAGCTGGCCGTGCGCGCCCATCACCAGCAGGTCGGCTCCCTGGTCGGTGACGCGGTTGAGCAGCATGTCCATGATGCCGACGTCCTCGACCGTCAGCACCTCGGTGGTGGCGTTGATGCCGTGGCTGGCGAGCTGCCGCACGACGGCCGCGCAGGAAGCCTCGGCCTGGTCCGTGCGGACGTCGAGCGACAGCACCACCGCTTCCCGGCAGCCCTCGATCAGCGGCAGCGCGTCGTTGAGCGCGTGCGCCGCCTCGCGCGAATTGTTCCAGGCGATCAGCGGCCGCTCGAACGGGACGCGGTAATCGCCGACGTAGGGAACCACCAGCGCCGGGCGGCCGGAGTTGAGGACCACTTCCTCGGGCAGTTCGGGCGGCAGCCTGCCGGCCTGGTCGCCGTCGTACTGCCCGAGCACGACGAGGTCGACGAAGCGCGCCGCCGCCGTGATCTGCGAGAACAGCTCGACGTCGCGGCCGCGATTGACGTCGATCCACTCGGCCTGCGCCAGTCCCTGCGCGGCGATCCGGAACGCCGTCTCGCTGTCCGATGCCGCCTGGGTGTAGGCCGCCGGCGGCCAGCGCGGCACGACGCCGATATGCATGGCCTCCGCCCGTTGTCCGAACACGCCGACCAGCCGCGCCTGGTGCCTGCGCGCCAGCGCAACCGCCATGTCCAGCCGCGCCGCGGTGCGCGTGCCGCCATCCAGGTGCACCATCAGGTTCTTGAGTACCATGTTTCGCCTCCGTTCAGGAGCGGGTTCGGCGCTTCCCTCGCCAGGCCACCCATTCGCCGACCACGCCGCGCCGGAACAGCAGCACGCAGGCGACGAAGATGGCGCCCATGATGACGGTGACCAGCGAGCCGACCTTGTCCGCCAATTCGTTTTCTAGCACGACGATGACGCCGGCGCCGACCACCGGCCCCAGCACGGTGCCCATGCCGCCGACCAGGGTCATCAGCACGACCTCGCCCGAGGCGTGCCAATGGGCGTCGGTGAGCGAGGCGAAGTTGAGCACCAGCGTCTTGAGGGCTCCCGCCAGCCCGGCCAGGCCGGCCGACAGCACGAAGGCCAGCAGCTTGTAGCGCGCCACGTCGTAGCCGAGCGAGACGGCGCGCGCCTCGTTCTCGCGGATGGCCTTCAGCACCTGCCCGAACGGCGAATGAATGGTGCGATGGATCAGCCAGAAGGCGGCGGCGCAGATCGCCAGCACCACGTAGTAGAGCGTGAGGTCGTTCTCCAGGCTCACGCTACCCAGCAGCGTGCCGCGCGGCACGCCCTGCAGGCCGTCCTCGCCGCCGGTGAACGGGGCCTGGATGAAGAAGAAGTACATCATCTGCGCCAGCGCCAGCGTGACCATCGCGAAGTAGATGCCCTGCCGGCGGATCGCCAGCGCGCCGAACAGCCAGCCGAGCAGCAGCGCCGAGGCCATGCCGGCCAGCAGGCCGGCTTCCGTCGGCCAGCCCCAGTCGCGCAGCACGTAGCCCGCGACGTAGGCGGCGGTGCCGAAGAAGGCCGCATGGCCGAACGACAGCAGCCCGGTATAACCGAGCAGCAGGTTGAAGGCGCAGGCGAACAGCGCGTAGCACAGCACCTTCATCACCAGCACCGGGTAGGCGACGAAGGGCGCCGCCAGGAACAGCGCGAGCAGCGCCAGGTAGCCGAGTCGATCCCGTCTCATGGCGCGCTCACTTCTCCCTGCCGAACAGCCCGGCCGGACGCAGCATCAGCACGATCACCATGATGATGAAGACGACGGTGGCCGATGCCTCCGGGTAGTAGACCTTGGTCAGGCCCTCGATCACGCCCAGCCCGAGACCGGTGACGATGGAGCCGAGGATCGAGCCCATGCCGCCGATGACGACGACGGCGAACACCACGATGATGAGGTTGGAACCCATCAGCGGGTTGACCTGCGTGGCCGGCGCCGCCAGCACGCCGGCGAAGCCGGCCAGCGCGACGCCGAAGCCGTAGGTGAGCATGACCATCAGCGGCACGTTGATGCCGAAGGCCTGCGTCAGCTTCGGATTCTCGGTGGCGGCGCGCAGGTAGGCGCCCAGCCGCGTCTTCTCGATCATGAACCAGGTGGCGAAGCAGACCGCCAGCGAGGCGACGATCACCCAGGCGCGATACTTCGGCAGGAACATGAAGCCCAGGTTGTAGGCGCCGGAGAGCTGGTCGGGAATGTCGTACGGCAGTCCCGAGATGCCGTACTGGTCGCGGAAGATGCCCTCGATGATCAGGGCCAGCCCGAAGGTCAGCAGCAGCCCGTAGAGGTGGTCGAGCTTGTAGAGCCACTGCAGCAGCAGGCGCTCGATCGCCACGCCGATCGCGCCCACGGCGAGCGGCACCAGCAGCAGCGACCACCAGTAGCCGAGGCCCAGGTAGTTGAGCGCCATCCAGGCGAGGAAGGCGCCCGTCATGTAAAGCGCCCCGTGGGCGAAGTTGATGATGTTGAGCATGCCGAAGATCACGGCGAGCCCCAGGCTCAGCACGGCATAGAACGAGCCGTTCACCAGGCCGAGCATCAGCTGGCCCAGCAGGGCCGGCAGGGGCACGCCGAAGATCTCCGTCACGCCGCGCTTCCTACTTCTTCACCAGCGGGCACTTCGACATGGACAGCGGCTGGAAAGCCTCCTCCGCCGG
Organism: Rhodocyclaceae bacterium; assembly: GCA_036391815.1. Taxonomy (GTDB): domain Bacteria; phylum Pseudomonadota; class Gammaproteobacteria; order Burkholderiales; family Rhodocyclaceae; genus Nitricoxidireducens. The sequence goes on along the minus strand of DASVZD010000316.1, from coordinate 2,013 downwards.
GATGACCTGGCGGATCCAGTAGTAGTCCCACGGATACTTCGACTCCTCGGGCTTCTTCACCTGCGCCAGGTACATGTCGTGCATCATGCGGCCGTCGGCGCGGATATAGCCGTTCTTGGCGAAGAAGTCGTTGATCTTGGTCTTCTTCATCTGCGCCATCACCTTCTGCGTGTCGTCGGTGCCGGTCGCCTTGATGGCGTTCAGGTAGTGCGTGACGGCGGAATAGAGCCCCGCCTGCACCATCGTCGGCATCTTCTTCTGGCGATCGAAGAAGCGCTTCGACCAGGCGCGCGTCTCGGGATTCATGTCCCAGTAGAAGCCGGTGGTCAGGTACATGCCCTGCGTCGCCTTGAGCCCGAGGCTATGCACGTCGGTGATGAACATCAGCAGGCCGGCCAGCGTCTGCTTCGGCGTGATGCCGAACTCGGCCGCCTGCTTGATCGAGTTGGTGGTGTCGGTTCCGGCGTTGGCCAGGCCGATCACCTGCGCGCCGGAGGCCTGCGCCTTCAGCAGGTAGGACGAGAAGTCGCTGCCCGGGAACGGATGGCGCACGTCGCCCAGCACCTTGCCGCCGTTGGCCGTCACGACGGCCGAAGCATCCTTCTCCAGCGACTGGCCGAAGGCGTAGTCGGCGGTAAGGAAGAACCAGGTCTTGCCGCCCTGCTTGACCACCGCCTTGGCGGTGCCGTTGGCCAGCGCGTAGGTATCGTAGGTCCAGTGCACCGTGACATCGTTGCAGTCCTCGTTGGTGATCAGCGTCGAGGCCGGGCCGGACAGCAGCGCGATCTTGTTCTTGTCCTTGGCGACCTTCATCGCCGCCAGCGCCGTGGAGGTCGTCACCAGGTCGGTGATGACGTCGACCTTGTCGCGGTCGAACCATTCGCGCGCCTTGGCCGAAGCGATGTCACCCTTGTTCTGGTGGTCGGCGTAGACCACGTCGATGGCGAAGGCCGGCTTGTTCTTGGCCTTGAAGTCCTCGACGGCCATCTTCACGGCCTCGACGGCGCCGGGGCCGGCGAGGTCGGAATAGGCGCCCGACATGTCGGTGAGCACGCCGATCTTGACCATGTTGTCGGAAATCTGCGCCTGGGCGGCGCCGGCCGCCAGCCCGAAGGCGACGGCGATTGCGGTGGCGATGCGTGAAGCTTTCATGTGTGTCTCCTGTTGTTGTGTTTCAGACGCCGAGAAACTCCTGCAGAAAATCGCGCTTCCGTTCCAGTTCGTGCTGGGCGATCTCCGCCACCGCGCGGCCGTGCTCGATCACGTACATGCGATCGGCCAACGGCGCGGCGAAGCGGAAGTTCTGCTCGACCAGCAGGATCGTGTAACCCTTCTCCTTCAGGTGCCGGATGACCTCGCCGAGCCGCTGCACGATCACCGGCGCCAAGCCTTCGGAAATCTCGTCGAGCAGCAGCAGCCTGGCCCCCGTGCGCAGGATGCGCGCCAGCGCCAGCATCTGCTGCTCGCCGCCCGACAGGCGCGTGCCCTGGCTGTGGCGGCGCTCCCTGAGGTTGGGGAACATCGCATAGATCTCGTCGAGGCTCATGCCGCCCTCGCCCACTTGCGGCGGCAGCAGCAGGTTCTCCTCGCACGAGAGGCTCGAATAGATGCCGCGCTCCTCCGGGCAGTAGCCGACGCCGAGCCGCGCCACGCGATGCGGCGGCAAGCCTATGGTCTCGGTGCCGTTCACCGCGATGGACCCGCTGCGCTTGCCCGTCAGCGCCATGATCGCGCGCAGCGTGGTGGTGCGGCCCGCGCCGTTTCGCCCCAGCAGCGACACGCACTCGCCGGCCCGCACCACGAGATCCATGCCATGGAGGATGTGCGACTCGCCGTAGAAGGCGTGCAGGTTGGCGATGCGGAGGGATTCGGTGCGGGCGTCCATGTTCACCATGCCGCCGTGGGATGAAGGTTGTAACCGCCGAGGGCGACGGGGGGGCGCCGATGCTTCGTGTCCCCCGTCGGCCGCCGAAGGCGGCCTCCTCCTCCTTTACCTACGCATCGACGCCCCCC
>DASVZD010000315.1:0-3243 GCA_036391815.1 Rhodocyclaceae bacterium | reverse complement strand
TCGTCCGGCGCCACGCTGGCGGAGTGCGTGCGCGAAGAAATGGCGGTCCACGGCCGCATTGCCGGCTACGGCAGGCCGCTCATCAACGCCGACGAGCGCAATGCGCCCACCATGGCCCTCGCACGCAGCCTCGGGCTGGCGGACGGCCCGCACGTGAGGCTGGCCCATGACCTCGAACGGCATCTGCTCGATAGCGGGCGCAACCTGCGCATGAACTACGGGGGACTGGTCTCGGCGTTCGGCGCGGACTTGGGACTGTCGCCGCGGGAGTTCTACCTGTTCATGTTCCCGTCGTTCCTGGCCGGGATGCAGCCCTGCTTCATCGAGGCCGCCCAACGCCCGGAAGGCGTCCTATTTCCTATATCATATGACCGCGTCCGCTATGAGGGGATCGGGAAGCGGCGCTGGGAAAGCCAATGAGGGGAGGCTGAAATGCCGAGGGGAACGAGACGCATCGGAATGGCCTGCGCGATCGCCGCAGCCTTTTCTGCAAGCGCGGCCTGGGCACAATCGTCCGAGGAAGAAGACCTCGCCATGGCGTACGGCGACAAGTCCTTCGTCACCATCGCCACGGGTACGCGCGTCCCGGTGACCCGCGCGCCGGCCGTGGCCACCGTCATCACGGCCGAGGACATCAAGGCCATGGGGGCCACCGATCTCGACGAAGTGATGGAGACCGTGCCGGGCGTTCACGTCTCGCGCAGCACGCAGACCTATGCGCCCATCTACGAGATTCGCGGCGTCCATCGCGACACCAATGCCCAAGTCCTGATGCTGGTCAACGGCATACCGGTAACCTCGGCCTTCGAGGGAAATCGCGGCAACGTCTGGGGCGGGCTTCCGCTCGAGGACGTGGCGCGCATCGAAGTGATCCGCGGTCCGGGCTCCGCGCTTTACGGCGCCGACGCGTTCGCCGGCGTCATCAACATCACGACCAAGACCGCCGCAGACATCGACGGCAGCCAGTTCGGCGTTCGCGCCGGCTCGTTCAATACCCAGGACGCCTGGGCGCTGCATGGCGGCAACCTGGGACCGATGGAGGTAGCGGCCTACCTTCGCGTCGGCAAGACGGACGGCGCCCGCAACACGGTGACGGCGGACGCCCAGACGGGATGGGACCGGCTGACGGGCACGCACGCCTCGCTGGCCCCCGGACCGCTGGACAACCGGCGCGATTCCGTCGACGGTTCGCTCGATCTCTCCTACGACAAGTTGCGGCTGCGCCTCGGCTACAAGAAGCGCAGCGACGTCGGCTCCGCGGCAGGCGTTGCGCAGGCGCTCGATCCGACCGGACGCAGCTACAGCGAGCGCGTGACGTCCGATCTCACCTACCAGGATTCCACGCTGGCGAGGAACTGGGACGTCACGGTGCAGGCGAGCTTCATGCGCTACAAGGAGTTTTCGGACCTGATCCTGTTCCCGGCAGGAGCCAACCTGGGCGGCGGCGCCTTCGTCAACGGCATGATCGGCAATCCGTACAAGTGGGAGCAGCACGGCCGCTTCCTGGCCTCTGCGCTGTATGACGGCTTCGAATCGCATCGCCTCAGGTTGGGCGCCGGCATGCAGAAGGAAGATCTCTATCGGACGCAGGAAACCAAGAACTTCAATCCCAATTTCAGCCCGATCGGCACCGGCTCCTTCGCCGACGTCGTCGACGTGTCGAACACAGCCGTGTTCCTGCGCCCGCACGCACGCATCGTCCGCTACTGGTTCGCCCAGGACGAATGGAACTTCAGCAAGGACTGGACGCTGACGGCCGGCGTGCGCCGCGACAGCTACTCCGACGTGGGCGACACCACGAATCCGCGCGTCGCGCTGGCCTGGGAGGCGGCATACAATTTGACCGCCAAGCTGATGTACGGCACGGCCTTCCGCGCTCCCGCATTCACCGAGCTCTACAACATCAACAACCCGGTGCAGGTGGGCAACCCGAATCTGCAGCCGGAGAAGATGCGCACCACGGAGGCGGCGCTATCCTGGCAGCCGATGCCCAGGCTGCAGTTGGGAGCCAGCCTGTTCCATTACGACATGCGCGACACCATCCAGCTCGACCCGACGTTCACCTGGCGCAACGCCGGCGAACAGGTCGGCAACGGCTTCGAGCTGGAAGCGGCCTGGGACGCGACGCGCGACCTGCGCCTGTCGGGAAACTACAGCCACCAGAAGTCGATCGACAAGACGACCAACCAAGATGCCGGCATGGCGCCGCACTGCCACGTCTACCTGCGTGCCGATTGGCGCTTCAATACGGGCTGGGCGCTCAACACGCAGATCAACTCGGTCGGCGAGCGCCTGCGGGCGCCGGGCGATGCGCGTCCGGCGCTGAAAGGCTACAGCACGGTCGATTTGACGCTGCGCACCGAACGGGGCGTCAACGCATGGAACTTCTCGGCGTCGGCGCGCAACCTCTTCAATGCCGATGCGCGCGAGCCCAGCCCTTTCGGGGCGCCTTTCGTTTCGGTGCCCAACGACTTCCCGCTGCCGGGACGCTCGGTCTACCTGCAGGCAGAGTACAAGCTCTGACGGCGAACCGCCGTTTGACCGCGAATTTCGGGCGCTCGTCCTAACTGGGCCAACTGCGGGCTCTGCTTCGGACGGATTCAGGCTTTCTGCGCCGCGGCCAGCCCCCGGTCGACATCCTCGATCAGGTCGCCGGCATCTTCCAGTCCGATGGACAGGCGAATGGTGCCGGGGTGGATGCCGGCCGCCGCCAATGCGGCATCCGACATGCGGAAATGCGTCGTCGACGCCGGATGGATCACCAGCGACTTGGCGTCGCCGACGTTGGCGAGATGCGAGAAGAGGCGCAGCGCCTCGATGAACTTGCGGCCGGCCGCGCGCCCGCCCTTCAGCGTGAAGCTGAACACCGAGCCGCAGCCTTTGGGCAACAGCTTCTTGGCCAGCGCATGGTCGGGGTGGCCTTCCCGTTCCGGGTAGCCGACCGCCTCGACCGCCTCGTGCGCGGCCAGGTGCGCGACGACCGTGCGCGTGTTGGCGACGTGGCGCTCCATCCGCAGCGGCAGCGTCTCGAGGCCCTGCAGGATCTGGAAGGCGTTGAACGGGCTCATGCAGGCGCCGAAGTCGCGCAGGCCCTCGCGGCGCGCGCGCAGCAGGAAGGCGGCGACCGTCGACTCCTCGGTGAAGTCCATGCCGTGGAAGCCGTCGTACGGTTCAGTCAGCGTCGGGAATTTGCCCGACTTGTCCCAATCGAAAGCCCCCGAGTCGACCAGCAGGCCGCCGATC
>DASVZD010000314.1:0-5659 GCA_036391815.1 Rhodocyclaceae bacterium | reverse complement strand
GTGCGCTCGCGCCGCGCCGCCAGCGCGCCCTCGACGTCGGCGCGCGACACCACCGCGCGCCCCGCCGCCACCGCCATGTGCTCCGCCTCGTGCAGCAGGTCGGCGATGTGCCGCGTGCAGGCCGTCAGCTTCTCGGCGTCGCCCGCCACGCGCGCCGCATGCTCGACGATGCGCGCCACGGCGTCGGCGCCGAAGGGCTTGAGCCCCTCGCGCTTCGCCGCGGTGGCGACCAGCCGCGCATAGAGCTCGCTGTTGCCGTGGTCGCGGTCGACCTCGTCCTCGAAATCGGAGGCGACCTTGAACAGCTCGTCGAACTCGGGATCGAACTCGCGCAGCAGGTAGTAAACCTCGCGGTCGCCGAACAGCACCACCTTGAGGTCGAGCGGCACCGGCTCCGGCTCCAGCGATTGCGTGCTGACCAGCCCGTAGATCTGGCTCAGCGACTCGATGCGCACCTGGCGCGACTTGAGCGCGCGCTTGAGGCCTTCCCAGCCGTAGGGCTGCATCAGCACCTTGAGCGCATCGAGCATCAGGTAGCCGCCGTTGGCGCGATGCAGGGCGCCGGCGCGGATCATGGTGAAGTTGGTCACCAGCATGCCCATTTGGGCGATCTGCTCGACGCGGCCGACCAGGTTGGCATAGGTCGGGTTGTCCTCGCTGACCACCGGCGCCGCCTTCTCCGCGCTGCGGTCGACCAGCAGGTTGACCTGGTAGCGGCGCAGCGAGACGCTGCCGGAGAACTCCTCCGAGTCGCCCTCGCCGCGCGACTCGTGGATGTCCTCGCCCTTCTCGACGATGTCGCGCATGGCGGCGTCGAGGAATTCGAGCACGTTGCCGAGGTCCTTGTAGCGCTCCTTGAGCTCCTCGACCAGGTGGCCGACGGCAAAGCCCATCGCCTCGCGGCTGGCCGCGCGGATCTTGCCCTGCATCTCGCGGCGCCAGCGCGGGAACTGGTGCAGCAGCTTGTGCAGCCGCTCGCCGAACTCGTCGGTGACCTTCGACAGCCGCCGCTTCTCCTCCTCGCCGAGCTTCTCGAAGTCCTCGCCGCTCATGGTGGCGTCGTCCTTGATCGGCGCGAACACGAATCCCTGCGGCGTGCGCAGCAGCGCCACGCCCTGCTCCTTGGCCGCGCTGCCCAGCTCGCGCAGCGAGCCCTCCTCGCGCTCCTTGAACTCCTCCTGGATCGCCTCGATGCGGCTGTGGAACTCGTCGCTCTCGAAGGCCGCCGTGATGGCCGGGCCCAGCTCGGCAACGAACTGCTGCATGTCCTGCCGCAAGCGGGCTCCCTGGCCGGGCGGCAGCCGCAGCAGCCGCGGCTGCTCGGCCTCGGCGAAGTTGTTCACGTAGCACCAGTCGTCCGGCGTCGCCTCGCCGGCGGCCTTGGCGGCGAGCAGGCGGCTGATCGAGGCATGGCTCCCGCTGCCCGGCTCGCCGAGCACGAACAGGTTGAAGCCGGGCCGCTTGATGTCGATGGCGAAGCGCGCCGCGTCGAGCGCGCGCTCCTGGCCGATGATGTCGATGCCGTCTTCGAGTTCGGCGGTGGTGGAAAACGGGAATTGCGAGGGATCGCAGCGCCGGCAGAGCTCCTGGGGCGCGAGCAGCCGATGTTCGGTCATTTGCGTTTGCCTTCTCCCGGGCGGTTATGCGGCGATTATCGCAGATCGGCTGCGAGGATCGAAAGCTACAATAGGCAGCATACAACATGCGATTCGCCGACCTCTTCGACTTCGCCTGGCAGGTGGTCCGCGGCAGCCGCTCGCGCACCGCGCTGATCCTGCTCGCCATGGCGATCGGCGTCGCCGCCGTGGTGATCGTCAGCTCGCTCGGCGAGGGCGCGCGCCGCTACGTGCTCGACCAGTTCGGCTCGCTCGGCACCAACCTGCTGATCGTGCTGCCCGGGCGCTCGGAGACCGCCGGCAGCGCGCCCGGCTTCCTGGTGGGCAAGACGCCGCGCTCCGTCACCATCGACGACGCCCTGGCGCTCGCGCGCAGCCGCTCGGTCAAGCGCATCGCCCCGCTGATCGTCGGCACCGGCGACGTGCGCTGGAACGCCAAGCTGCGCGAGAGCCCTGTGGTCGGGACCACCTCCGAGATGCTCGCGGTGCGCCACATGGACCTGGCGCAGGGCAAGTTCCTGCCGCCCGGCGATCCGCATCACGCGGAGCCCGTCTGCGTCATCGGCGCCAAGGTGGTCAGCGAGATATTCGGCCCGACTCCGGCGCTCGGCGAATGGCTGCGCATCGGCGACCGCCGCTTCCGCGTGATCGGCGTGCTGGCGCGCCAGGGCGAATCGCTCGGCATGAACTCGGACGACCTGGTGATCGTGCCGCTCGCCAGCGCCGAGGCGCTGTTCAACACCGACGCGCTGTTCCGCATCCTGGTCGAGGCCAAGAGCCGCGACCAGGTGGCCGCCGCCAAGGACGACCTGCTCGACATCATGAAGGCGCGCCACCAGGGCGAGCGCGACGTCACCGTCATCACCCAGGATGCCGTGCTGGCCACCTTCGACCGCATCCTCGGCGCGCTGACCCTGGCGGTCGGCGGCCTGGCTGCCATCAGCCTCGCCGTCGCCGGCATCCTGATCATGAACGTGATGCTGATCTCCGTCACCCAGCGGCGCGGCGAGATCGGCCTGCTCAAGGCGATCGGCGCCACCGGCGCCGAGGTCAAGCTGATCTTCTTCACCGAAGCCGTGATCCTGGCGCTCGGCGGCGCCGGCGTCGGCCTGGCGGTCGGCAAGCTCGGCCAGATGTTCCTCTCCGAGCTCTACCCGAGCATCCCGTTCACGCCGCCGTGGTGGGCGGTGATCGCGGCTCCGGTGACCGCCGTCGCCACCGCCGTGCTGTTCTCGGTCGCCCCGGCGCGCCGCGCGGCGAAGCTCGATCCGGTGCAGGCCCTCTCGAGGCGATGAGGCGGCCATGAGACTCGAAGACTTCGTCCGCTTCGCCCTGCTTTCGCTGACCGCGCATCGGCTGCGGACGGCCCTCACCTCGCTCGGCATCGCCGTCGGCATCGCCTCTGTGATCCTGCTCACCAGCATCGGCGAAGGCCTGCACCAGTTCGTCATCGACGAGTTCACCCAGTTCGGCACCAACCTGATCGGCATCGCGCCCGGCAAGGTCACCACGCACGGCGCCTCGCTCGGCGCCATCAACACCTCGCGTCCGCTGTCGATCGACGACGCGCTGGCCCTGCGCCGCGCGCCGCACGTCTTGTACGTCGACCCCGTCATCCAGGGCAACGCCGACGTCGAGCACCTGGGCAAGTCGCGCCGCGTCACGCTGTACGGCGTCGGCAGCCATTTCACCGATACCCTGCACATGCGCGTCGCCGCCGGCGAGTTCCTGCCCGACGACGACCCGCGCACGGCGCGCGCCCTGGTGGTCCTGGGCGCCAAGGTGGCCCGCGAGCTGTTCGGCGACGCCAACGCCCTCGGCGCCCGCATCCGCATCGGCGGCGAGCGCTACCGCGTGATCGGCATCATGGCGCCGAAGGGACAGGTGCTCGGCTTCGACCTCGACGACACGGTGTACATCCCCGTCGGCCGCGCGCTCGAGATGTTCAACCGCGACAGCCTGCAGGAGATCCACGTCACCTACGAACCCACCGCGCCGCTCGACGAGGTGATCGAAGGCCTGACGCGCATCCTCTCCGCCCGCCACGGCGGCGAGGACTTCACCATCACGCCGCAGCAGAAGATGCTCGAGGTCTTCGGCACCGTCCTCAACACCATCACCTTCGCCGTCGGCGCCATCGGCGCCATCTCGCTGCTGGTCGGCGGGGTGGGCATCCTTACCATCCTCACCATCGCCGTCTCCGAGCGCACGGCAGAGATCGGATTGCTGCGCGCCATCGGGGCAACACGGCGGCGGGTGTTGCTGCTGTTCCTTGGTGAAGCGGCGCTGTTGGCTGCCATCGGCGGCGTAGCCGGTCTCGGGCTCGGATGGTCGATCGCAGGGTTGATCAAGCTCGTCTTGCCGGCGCTGCCTGTTCACACCCCCTGGTCCTTCGCCGTCATCGCGGAGGTCTCTGCCATCGCGATCGGGCTATTGGCCGGCGTGATGCCTGCCCGGCGTGCGGCGTTGCTTGATCCGTTGGAGGCGCTGAGAAGCGAATAACCAGGCTATACGATGTTCCATCTTGATGGAGACGCCCAATGGGAAGACTTGAACTGCTCGAAGCTGAAGCGCTTCAACTTACTGCGGACGAGCGCGTCACTCTTGCCCAGCGCCTGCTAGTCAGTCTCGATCAGGACGGCGAACTTGACGAGGCATGGACGGCGGAAATCGAACGCAGGATTGCCGAAATCGAGGGCGGGGCAGCCAAAGTCATTCCAATGGCTGAAGCACTTGATCAAGTCCGTGCTTTGTTGACGTGACGGGTGTCGTCGCTCCGAGCGCCGGACGCGGCAGGGCAGCGCGTGGCCTCATGCGCTCCCGCCCCTTCGGGGTCCCCGCGCCGTCAGCGCGCCGGCCGGCCGGGCTCGCAAACTAGCCTTCGGCGTCGGACAGCGAGCCCGGACATCCCCGTCCGGCACGCCGCCGACGCGGCGGTCGCAAAATCGGCCACGCGCTGCCCTGCCGCATCCGTCGTTTTGGCCTGGGCGGTGGCCATCCGTGAGCCGCATACAATACGCCAGAAACTCGAGAGTACCGACTAATACGTTCTTCCTTCCTTGTGGTTCTCGACCTTGTAGGCCTCCCATGCGAGTCGACGAGAAGCGCGTTGCCAATGATCACCAGATCAAGCTCTACTTCACCTACTATGATCGCTTCTGGCGATTACATAAGCTGCTAACGCTACGTGAGACGCTTAGAAATAGGGACCAACTGCAGACCGCGTTTCGGGAGTTTTACGGCGATGGATATTTCGACTTTGAAACTCTCGCTTATCTAAACGTTACAAACGGCCTCCTCGCTGATGCAGTTTCGGAGGCCGTTATGTACTGCGAGGACTATCTGAGCCTGCTCAAGTTTGTTCGTGAGAAGCTCTATTTCGTCAAGAACACGGTCTCCTACCAAGCCGGAATCGTGACCAATATCGCTAGCAGGCTCCGAACGGTCTCTCGTGAACAAGCTGAACGCTTGTTCTTTCTTCCCCCTCTGGAAATGGTCCAAGTCTGTTTCGCGCGCGCCAATGCGGGCACCGCGTATTCCTCGGTTCAAGGATTTACCGAGGGAGTTAACCGACTGATAGACCTCCACCAAGCGACGGTACGCTTCTATGAACAGCACAGAGACGCTCACACGCAATACAAGCACGGACTTAAGCTCTGCCTTGCCGGCCTCGGCGGGAAGCCAGGAGATGACGAGTTACAACGAAGACGACGCGAGTTTTCAGGGTCCGTCTTCATGCTTCAGAACAAGCTTGCGAAAGAGGCGGCGAAACGCGGAGGGATAATAATCCCCGACATTTCATGCGATCCAATCCGAAAGAACGTTGAGACGCTTTTCAACGAGCGGAACTTGCTGCACCTAGAGGCGGTGTATGCGGTCGACATTGACGGACTCATTGAAATGGCGAAAGGCGTTTCTCATCTCATGAATGCGCTCATCAGAAATCGCATCGCAATGATCGACAACCAGCATCTACACAAGATGGAAGTTAACTTGCCGAGTGCGAACAATGAGCGAATGACCACAATGCAGTACGTATTTGA
>DASVZD010000313.1:0-2899 GCA_036391815.1 Rhodocyclaceae bacterium | reverse complement strand
CATGCCGCGGCCGGGCCGCGTCCCCGACGCCAGCGGCAGCGACGGCGATCCGGTCGTCTACTTCCCCGCCTGCGGCGGCCGCATCTTCGGCCCCAACGCCGCGGGCGAGGCGTCGCTTCCGGAAGTCGTCGTCGCGCTGCTCCAGCGCGCCGGCTACGCGCCGCACCTGCCGGACAACTGCGACAAGCTCTGCTGCGGCCAGATGCTGGCCAGCAAGGGCATGACGCGCGACGCCGACCGCATGGCCGAGAGCGTCGCCGCAGCCCTGATGAAGGCGGCCGACGACGGCCGCGGCGGCTTCCATCCGGTGATCATGGACGCCAGCGCCTGCTCGGTGCGCATGCAGAAGCACCTCGCCGGCCGCCTGCCGCTGCGCGACTTCCACGAGTTCGCCCACGACGCGCTGCTGCCGCGCCTGCGGCTGACGCGCAAGCCGGGACCCGTCGCCCTGCACGTCAACTGCAGCGTGCGCCGCACCGGGTCCGACGCCAAGCTGCGCCGGCTGATCGACGCCTGCGCCGAGCAGGTCGTCGAGCCGGCCGGCGTCACCTGCTGCGGCTTCGGCGGCGACCGCGGCTTCGTGGTGCCGGAGCTCAACGCCCACGCGCTGCGCAAGCTGCACGGCGCGCTGCCGCCGAACTGCCGCGAGGGCGTGTCCACCAACCGGACTTGCGAAATCGGGCTGACCGCGGAAACCGGCCGGCCCTACCGCTCCATCGCCTACCTGCTGGAGGAATGCAGCCGCAGCGAAGCGCCGGGAGCCTGCTGAAGCGGCATCGTCGCCACAACCATTCAATCAAGGAGAGGAGGAAGAACACATGCAAACCTGGCAACAAGTCTACGACCCCCTGGGCAACCTCTGGTTGTCCTCGCTGGTCGCGGCGATCCCGATCATCTTCTTTTTCGTGGCGCTGGCCGTGCTGCGGCTCAAGGGCCACATCGCCGGCACCATCACGGTCGCGCTGGCGCTGCTGGTGGCCATCTTCTTCTACCAGATGCCCGCCGACATGGCGCTGGCCTCGGCCGGCAACGGCTTCCTGTTCGGCCTCTGGCCGATCGCCTGGATCATCCTCAGCGCGGTGTTCCTCTACAAGATCACCGTGAAGACGGGCAAGTTCGAGATCATCCGGGCATCGGTCGTCTCGCTGACCGAGGACCAGCGCCTGCAGATGCTGCTGGTCGGCTTCTCGTTCGGCGCCTTCCTCGAGGGCGCGGCGGGCTTCGGCGCGCCGGTGGCGATCACCGCGGCGCTGCTGGTGGGACTCGGCTTCAACCCGCTCTACGCCGCCGGGCTGTGCCTGATCACCAACACCGCGCCGGTGGCCTTCGGCGCCATGGGCATCCCGATCATCGTCGCCGGCCAGGTCACCGGCATGGACGCCATGAAGATCGGCGCCATGGCCGGACGCCAGCTGCCGCTGCTGTCGCTCATCGTGCCGCTGTGGGTCATCGTCATCATGGACGGCTGGCGCGGCGTGAAGGAAACCTGGCCCGCGATCCTGGTCTGCGGCGCAAGCTTCGCCATCTCGCAGTTCTTCACCTCCAACTTCATCGGCCCGGAACTGCCGGACATCACGTCGGCGCTGATCAGCCTGGTCTGCCTGGCGCTGTTCCTCAAGGTGTGGAAGCCCAAGCGCATCTTCCGCTTCGAGGGCCAGGAGATCACGGTCAAGGCCGAGGCGCATTCGTCGGGCGAAATCTTCAAGGCCTGGTCGCCGTTCATCATCCTCACGGTGTTCGTCACCATCTGGTCGCTCAAGCCCTTCAAGGCGCTGTTCAACAAGGGCGGCGAGCTGGCCTGGACGGTGATCAACACGCCGGTGCCGATGCTCGACAAGCTGGTCACCAAGATGCCGCCGATCGTCAAGGCCGCCAGCGCCTATCCGGCCGTCTATTCGTTCAACTGGCTGTCGGCCACCGGCACCGCCATCCTGATCGCCGCCATCGTGACCGTGTTCATGCTGCGCATGAAGCCGGCCGACGCGGTGAAGACCTTCGGCGAGACCTGCGTCGAACTGCTCAAGCCGATCTACTCGATCGGCATGGTGCTGGCCTTCGCCTACATCGCCAACTACTCGGGGTTGTCGTCCACGCTGGCGCTGCTGCTGGCCGGCACCGGCGCCGCCTTCAGCTTCTTCTCGCCCTTCCTCGGCTGGCTCGGCGTGTTCCTCACCGGCTCCGACACCTCGTCGAACGCGCTGTTCTGCAACCTGCAGGCGACCACCGCGCAGCAGATCGGCGTGCACGACACCCTGCTGGTGGCGGCCAACACCACCGGCGGCGTCACCGGCAAGATGATCTCGCCGCAGTCGATCGCCGTGGCGACCGCCGCCGTCGGCCTGATCGGCCACGAGGCGGACCTGTTCCGCTTCACCGTCAAGCATAGCGTGATGCTGTGCGCGATCGTCGGCGTCATCACCACGCTGCAGGCCTACGTGCTGATCTGGATGATCCCGTAAAGGGTCCGGAAATCCGGCACCGCCGCGCACGCGCCGGTGCCGGAAGCAAGGAGCGCAACCATGAGCACCTGGCGCGAAGCTTACGAATGGGTCGAGAAGACCTTCTGGAACAGCCTCACCAAGAAGCTGATGAGCTTCCTGTTGCTGTTCCTGATCGACCTGGCGTACGTCGGCACCTATCTCCAGGTTCGCGCCAACGTCGAGGCGGCCCTGGCGCGCGACGGGGTGGCCGGCGCGGCGGCGGCCTCCGTCATGGCGGAATTCAACGCCGGGCTGGCGGTGCTGCTCGTCCTCACCGCAGCGGCCCTCGCCTGGAACCTGCTGCAGATCCTCTACCTGCGCCACCTGATCGTGCGCCCGGTGCGCAGCATCACCGCCATCTTCGAGGAGATCGCCCGCGGCGAAGGCGACTTCTCGCGCGACCTGCCGCTGCAGACGCA
>DASVZD010000312.1:0-22745 GCA_036391815.1 Rhodocyclaceae bacterium | reverse complement strand
CTGGTGGGCCGCTCGCCCGGCTTCAACCGCATGCTGGCGCTGCTGATGCGCGTGGCGCCGACCGACGCCGCCGTGCTGCTGCTCGGCGAGACGGGTACCGGCAAGGAACTCGTCGCGCAACTGCTGCACGAGGCCGGCAAGCGCGCCGCCGGCCCCTTCGTCGCCGTCGATTGCTCGGGGCTGACGGAAACGCTGTTCGAGAGCGAATTGTTCGGCTACGAGAAGGGGGCGTTCACCGGCGCCACCCACCGCAAGATCGGACTCATCGAAGCCGCCAGCGGCGGCACGCTGTTCCTCGACGAGGTCGGCGACATCCCGCTGCCGCTGCAGGTGAAGCTGCTGCGCCTGCTGGAAACCGGAACCTACCGGCGCGTCGGCGGCGTGGAAACGCTGCGCTCCGACTTCCGCCTGGTCTGCGCCACGCACCGCGACCTCGGCGCCATGGTGGAGCGCGAGGCTTTCCGCCGCGACCTCTACCACCGCATCAGCACCTTCCCCATCCGCGTGCCCTCGCTGGCCGAGCGCGCCGAGGACATCCCGCTGCTGGCGGACTCCTTCCTCAAGCGCGTGGCGGGCGAGCGGCGCCTGCGCCTGTCGGCGGCTGCGATCGACATGCTGCGGCAGCGCAGCTACTCGGGGAACATCCGGGAACTGCGCAACCTCGTCGAGCGCGCCACCATCCTCGCCGACGGCGACGAGATCACCCCCGCGCATTTCGAGATGGAATCCGCCGAGGCGCCGCCGCCCCCCGCGGCCGGCGGCATGGCCTTCGTGGTGGACGAGGCGCTGGGCCTCGACGAGCTGGAGAAGCGCTACCTGCGCTGGGTGGAGGCGCGCTTCGGCAGCGACCGCAAGTCGCTGGCCGCACAACTGAACGTCGGCACCCGCACGCTCTATCGCAAGCTCAAGGCGGCCGCGCCGAAACGGCAGTAGCGGCAGCCTTGGCCGGCGCTCAGCGCGCCGGCACCTCGATGGCGTGGGCGGCCAGCCACCGGGTGTCGAGTTCCCAGCGCACGTCCTTGATCCCCGGCTGCGACAGCACGATGGTCCTGGCCTCCGCCTGCACCTCCCCGAGCGTCTTCTGGGCGGCGACGAACGCCGGATCGTTCGGGTTCCTGACGTCGATGTCGGGGAACAGCGCGCCGATCATCCTGAACGCCGGCACGTCGAAGTTGCGCGGCGTCGCCATCACGGCGACGCTGCCCTCGGTGCGCAGCACGTGGAACTCGTAGGGATAGGCCCTGAGCTGCGGGCTCGCCTTCTCGGCGATGGCCTGGTTGAGCTGCCTGGCCCGCGCATCCGGCCGATGAACGAGCCAGGAGACGAAGGTGAACACCGCCAGCGCGATGACGGCCCATTGCCAGGCCTTCAGGCGCAGCCGCCGCTTGGGTGTGGGAACAGGTTCCGGCATCGCGCGTCCTTGTCGGGTGGGGCGGCCGGCTCGCGCCCCGGGGGTGTCGTGCTGCACCGGCCGGGAACGGCTAGCAGGCCACGTGCCAAGCGGGGCCGCACGGCCGTCTCCTTTGGAAACAGGGAGTTGCGCGCCTCCCCGGCCCTCGGCGGTCCCGGGCGGCGCGTCAATATTGGCAGTCAGCGGGTCTTGACGATGCCGGCGATGGTCGTGCCCGGCCCGAAGCCGCGCGCCTTGAACCAGCCGGCGTTCATCTCCAGGGCAAAGCGGGCCGGCGCGGCGGCGCAGTGGTTGTCGTCGGTCTGCGGCTGCATTTCCTCGACGTTGATGATGCGCGCCTGGTCGTCGAGGAAGGCCACGGAAAGCGGCAGCAGGGTGTTGCGCATCCACATGCAATGGCGCGCGGCGTTGTCGAACAGGAACAGCATGCCGTGCTGCGGCGCCATCGACTTGCGGTGCATCAAGCCCAGCTCGCGGTTGGGCTGGGTCGCGGCGACCTCGGCCTCGATGCGGTACATGCCGACCGTCAGCTCGGTCATCGGCATGGCGCGCTGCTGCGCGGACGCCGCGCCGGCGAGGAACAGGGTCGCCAGGGCGGCGGCTATCGGCTTGATCGTCTTCGGCACTTGGATCTCCTAGAGGAAGCGGTCGAGCAGGCGGCGCGAGCCGGCGTCGAGCGCGAACAGGTCGCGGATCAGGAACTGGATGCCGTGGCTGTCGACCACCAGCAGCGTCTGCTGCGAGAGGCGATGGATGTCCTCCTCGCCTTTCAGCACGAACTCGGTGTCGCCGCGGTCGGTCTCGACGCGCCAGGTGCTCGGCGTGGCGAAGCTGGAAACGCTCTCCAGGCGCCGGATCTGCGGCATGAACTCGCGCGCGGCGAGTTCGGCCTCGATCACCTCGCGCAAGGCCGGCGGCAGGTCGGCGAGGCTGTCGATCCACGCCAGTTCGCGGCCGTCGGCGCTGACCAGCGCGATGCCGTGGTGCGGATCGGCGATCGGGAAGGCGCGCACGGGGATGGCACCTTCATGGGCGATTCCATCCGCGCCGCGGAACACCAGCCGACCGAAGGCGTTGCGGCTGAGCGAGAAATCAGGCGACGGCATCGGCGGCCTCCTCTTTCGCGGGGCTCGCCACGTCGTCCATGTCGACATCCACGTTGCGCGCCTGCGCCTGGTAGAGCCGGTAGTAGTGGCCCTCGCGCGCCATCAGCGCGTCGTGGCTGCCGATCTCGACGATGCGGCCCTTGTCCATCACCACCAGCCGATCGGCCTGGCGCAGCGTCGACAGGCGGTGGGCGATGGCGATCGTGGTGCGGCCGCGCACCAGATTGTCGAGCGCCTTCTGGATTTCCTTCTCCGTCTCGGTATCCACCGACGACGTCGCCTCGTCGAGGATCAGGATGCGTGGATCGATCAGCAGCGCGCGGGCGATCGAGATGCGCTGGCGCTCGCCGCCGGAGAGTCCCTGGCCGCGCTCGCCGACGAGAGAGTCGTAGCCCTGCGGCAGGCGCAGGATGAACTCGTGCGCATTGGCGGCGCGCGCGGCGGCGACGATTTCCGCGCGCGTCGCATCGGGCCGGCCGTAGGCGATGTTGTCGGCGATGGTGCCGAAGAACAGGAAGGGCTCCTGCAGCACCAGGCCGATGTGGCGGCGGAACTCCGCGACCGGCACCGAGCGCACGTCGACGCCGTCGATCTGGATGGACCCTTCGGAGACGTCGTAGAAGCGGCAGATCAGGTTCACCAGCGTGCTCTTGCCCGAGCCGCTGTGGCCGACCAGGCCGATCATCTCGCCGGGGCGGATGTCGAGGTCGAGGTCGCGGATCACCGAGCGGTTGCCGTAGCGGAAGCCGACGCTGCGCAGGGCGATGCGGCCTTCGACGCGTTCGAGGTGCACCGGGTTGGTCGGCTCGGGCACGCTGGAGACATGGTCGAGGATGTCGAAGATGCGCTTGGCGCCGGAGGCCGCCTTCTGCGTCACCGAGACGATGCGGCTCATCGAGTCGAGCCGCGTGTAGAAGCGGCCGATGTAGGCGAGGAAGGCAGTCAGCACGCCGACGGTGATCTCGCTCTTCGAGACCTGCCAGATGCCGAAGGCCCAGACCACCAGCAGGCCGACTTCGGTGAGCAGCGTGACGGTCGGCGAGAACAGCGACCAGGTCTTGTTGAGCCGGTCGTTGACCGCGAGGTTGTGCTTGTTGGCCTCGCGGAAGCGGCCGGTCTCGCGGCTCTCCTGCGCGAAGGCCTTGACGACGCGGATGCCGGGAATGGTGTCGGCGAGGATGCTGGTGACTTCCGACCAGACGCGGTCGATCTTCTCGAAGCCGGTACGCAGGCGGTCGCGCACCACGTGGATCATCCAGCCGATGATCGGCAGCGGCACGAAGGTCACCAGCGCCAGCCACGGGTTGATGCTGAACAGGATGATCGCCGTCATGACGATCATCAGCACGTCGTTGGCGAAGTCCAGCAGGTGCAGCGAGAGGAACACGCAGATGCGGTCCGATTCCGAGCCGATGCGCGAGATGAGGTCGCCGGTGCGCTTGCCGCCGAAGTATTCGAGCGAGAGCTTGAGCAGGTGCTCGTAGGTGGTAGTGCGCAGGTCGGCGCCGATGCGCTCCGAGACCAGCGCCAGGATGTAGGTGCGCGCCCAGCCCAGGCCCCAGCCGACCAGCGCCGCCGCCAGCAGGCCGCCGAGGTACATGGCGACCAGCATCGGATCGATGGGCGTGCCGTTCTGATAGGGAATCAATACCTTGTCCATGATCGGCATGGTCAGGTAGGGCGGCACCATGTTGGCCGCGGTCGTCGTCAGCGTCAGGGCGAAGCCGGCGAACAGCGGGCCCTTGTAGGGCTTGGCGAAGCGCCACAGGCGCAGCAGCGTCCAGGTGGACGGCGGCGTGTGGATCTCGCGCGAGCAGATCGGGCACTCTTCCTGCCCGGGCTCAAGCACCGCCTTGCATTGCGGGCAGAGGTTGTCCTCGCGCTCACGCAGCGGGGCGCCCGTGCGCAGGCTCTCCAGCCGCCGTTCGGCGTGGTCGAGGACCTGCAGCGCAGCGACGTTGCAGCCGAGCGTGTAGCGCCAGGCAGCCAGGCGCGAGTTTTCGTCGCAAAGTTCCAGCGTGCCGACGCCGGCGTGGTCGAAGTGGCGCAGCTTCAGCCCCGGCCGCAAGTCCCAGCTCTGCCAGGTGCCGGCGCGCGCTGCGCGCGCCAGCAGGCGCCGCTCGGTGACGGCCACCAGGCCGCGCGAAAAGCGAAGATCGGCGTCGAGGTCAACCTCGACATGGGCCAGAACGTTTTCTCCCGATGCCAACTGCGTTTCGAGTTCCGCCGGGACGGCGTCGAAACGGGAAGGCGAAGTCGGCGAAGCAGGCGGAATCTCGTTGGGCATCTTCTGGCGGGGGTCGCTCGTTAAGCCTGCTTTCAGGCGAACAACGAACAATTACGGTAACCTTGCAAATCGGCAAGAATTCTAACCCACGGCACCGCAACACCGCCTTCCCAGGGCTCGCAGCGCGGCAGAACGCGTGCCTACCAGCGCCAATCCGATGAAACTGCATTTCTTCCCCCGCGGCTCGCGTCCCATGCGTCGAGGCCCGCTCCCATGAGTCGCCGCGACATCGTTTTCCGCCGCATCACCGCCCTGCGCGGACCCAACATCTGGACCTACCGGCCGGCCGTCGAGGTGCTGCTCGACATCGGCGAATTCGAGGACTATCCGTCCAACAAGCTGCCCGGCTTCGCCGAGCGCATGGTCGCCTGGCTGCCCGGCCTCGCCGAGCACCGCTGCGGCGTCGATGCCGAGGGCGGCTTCGTGCTGCGTCTGCGCGAGGGCACGTGGATGGGCCACATCCTCGAACATGTGGTGCTGGAACTGCAAGGCAGGATCGGCATGCGCACGGGCTTCGGCAAGACGCGCGAGACGTCCGAGCGCGGCGTGTACAAGATGGTGGTGCGCTCGCGCGACGAGGAGACCACCCGCGCCTGCCTCGATGCGGCGCGCGAGCTGCTGCTGGCCGCCGTCGCCGACGAGCCTTTCGACATGGCGGCGAAGATGCAGCCGCTGCTCGACCTGGCCGACTCCAAGCTGCTCGGACCGAGCACCGCCGCCATCGTCGATGCCGCCACCGACCGCGGCATTCCCTCGATCCGCCTGACCGACGGCAATCTGGTGCAGCTCGGCTACGGCGCCGCCAGCCGGCGCATCTGGACGGCGGAGACCGACGCCACCTCCGCCATCGCCGAAGGCATCGCCAGCGACAAGGACCTCACCAAGCAGCTGCTCGAGGCCTGCGGCGTGCCGACGCCCGGCGGCCGCGTGGTCGACAGCCCGGCCGACGCCTGGGATGCCGCCGAGGACATCGGCGTGCCGGTGGTCGTCAAGCCGAGCGACGCCAACCACGGCCGCGGCGTCTCGATGGAACTGATGACGCGCGAGGAGGTGGAAGCCGCCTTCCCCGTCGCCGACGCCGAAGGCAGCGAGGTGATGGTCGAGCGCTACATCCGCGGCCAGGAGCACCGCCTGCTGATCATCAACGGCCGCCTGGTGGCGGCCGCGCGCGGCGAGATCGCCAAGGTGACCGCCGACGGCCGGTCGACCGTCCGCCAACTGATCGACGCGCAACTGAACACCGATCCGCGGCGCGGCATCGCCGAGGAATGCCCGCTCAGCCCGATCCTGCTCGAAGCCGAGCCCGCCGTGCGCCTGGAGCTGAAGCGCCAGGGCTACGACGGCGAATCGGTGCCGCCCGCCGGCCAGGAAGTGATCGTCCAGCGCAACGGCAACATGAACACCGACGTCACGGGCGTCGTGCACCCCAGCATCGCCGCTGCCGGCGAACTGGCGGCGCGCATCATCGGGCTCGACATCGCCGGCATCGACTTCGTCGCAGACGACATCACCCAGCCGCTGGCGAGCCAGCAGGCCGCGGTGGTCGAGGTGAACGCCGGCCCCAGCCTGCTGATGCATTTGAAGCCGGAGTTCGGCGAGGCGCAGCCGGTCGGCGAAGCCATCGTCGAAGGGCTGTTCCCCGCCGACCATAGCGGCCGGATTCCGATCGTCGGCGTCGCCGGCACCGGCGGCATGTCGATGGTGGCGCGCATGGCGGGCCGCCTGATCGAGCTCAGCGGCAAGCACGTCGGCACCGCGTGCGCCGAAGGCGCCTTCCTCGATACGCGGCTCGCCGAAGCGGGCAACTGCGCCAACTGGACGTCCAGCCACCGGCTGCTGCTCAACCGCGCCCTCGAAGCCGCCGTCTTCGAGAACGACAGCCGCATGATCCTCGAGGAAGGCCTGGCCTACGACCGCTGCCAGGTCGGCGTGGTGACGCGCATCGAGAACGCAGCGGGCCTGGAAGCCCACTTCATTCGAACGCTGGACGACGTCTACAACGTGCTGCGCACGCAGGTCGACGTGGTGCTGCCGCACGGCGCCGCGGTGCTCAACGCCGGCGACGCGCGGGTGGTGCAGATGGCGCCGCTGTGCGACGGCGAAGTCATCCTGTTCGCGCTCGACGCCGGGCTGCCGGCGATGGCCGACCACCGTGCCAAGGGCGGCCGCGCCGTGTTCGTGCGCGACGGCGAGGTCGTGCTGGCGACCGGACAGGACGACGCGCCGCTGGCCAAGCTTGCCGCCATCCCGGCCGCAGGCCAGCAGACGCCGCGCGAAATCGAGGACGTGCTCGCCGCCATCGGCGCCGCCTGGGCGCTCGGCATCGGCAGGGACCTGATCCGCGCCGGCAGCGAAACCTTCCTGCGCGAGCAGACCGAACCATCGGCGACGCGCGCCAAGCGCGCGCCGGCAGCCAGGCACTAAAGGGGAATCATGGAAGTTTCACGCATCCGGGCGCTGCGCGGCCCCAACCTGTGGAGCCGCCACACGTCGATCGAAGCCATCGTCACCTGCGCCGCAGCCGAGCGCGCGATCGAGGCGATCCCCGAGTTCGAAGCCCGCCTGCGCGAGCGTTTCCCCGAGATCGGCTTCCTGCAGCCGACCAGCCACGAAGAGGCGATCTCGATGGCCCACGCGCTGGAATTCGCCGCCCTCGGGCTGCAGGCGCAGGCCGGCTGCCCGATCACCTTCAGCCGCACCACGGAGACGCTGGAGCCGGGCGTCTACCAGGTGGTGGTCGAGTACAGCGAGGAAGCGGTCGGCCGGCTCGCTTTCGAACTGGCCGAGGAATTGTGCAAGGCGGCGCTCGACGGTATCCCTTTCGATCTCGACGCCGCGCTCAAGCGCCTGCGCGATCTGGACGAGGACGAGCGCCTGGGCCCGAGCACCGGTTCCATCGTCCATGCCGCGGCAGCGCGCGGCATCCCGTTCCGGCGGCTGACCTCCGGCAGCCTGGTGCAGTTCGGCTGGGGCAGCCGGCAGCGCCGCATCCAGGCGGCGGAGACCGATCGCAGCAGCGCCATCGCGGAATCGATCGCGCAGGACAAGGAACTCACCAAGAACCTGCTCCGTGCGGCCGGCGTTTCCGTGCCGGCCGGGCGGCCGGTCAGCGATGCCGAGGACGCCTGGAAGGCCGCCTGCGAGATCGGCGGCGCAGTGGTGGTGAAGCCGCGCGACGGGCGGCAGGGCAAGGGCGTCGCGGTCAACCTGCAGACGCGCGAGCAAGTCCTGGCGGGCTATGCGGCGGCTTCGGAGATCAGCTCCGAGGTGATGGTCGAGCGCTTCATGACGGGCAACGACTTCCGCATGCTGGTGGTCGGCGACAAGCTGATCGCCGCCGCGCGCCGCGATCCGCCCCAGGTGATCGGCGACGGCGTGCAGACGGTGCGCCAGTTGGTCGACATCGTGAACAGCGACCCGCGCCGCAGCGAGGGGCACGCCACTACGCTGACCAAGATCCGCTTCGACGACATCGCGCTGGCGCGTCTCGCCGAGCAAGGCTACACGGCCGACTCCGTGCCGCCCAAGGGCGTGCGCGTAATGCTGCGCAACAACGCCAATCTGTCGACCGGCGGCACTGCCACCGACGTGACCGACGACGTCCATCCGGACCTCGCCGCCTCGGCCGTCGCGGCTGCGCAGATGGTCGGCCTCGACGTCTGCGGCATCGACGTCGTCTGCGACAGCGTGCTGAAGCCGCTGCAGGAACAGGGCGGCGGCATCGTCGAGGTCAACGCGGCGCCGGGGCTGCGCATGCACCTGGCCCCTTCCTACGGCAAGGGACGCGCGGTCGGCAAGGCGATCGTCGACATGATGTTCGCCCCGGGCCAGGATGCCCGCATCCCCATCGTCGCCGTCGCAGGCACCAACGGCAAGACCACCACGGTGCGCCTCACCGCGCACCTGCTCGGCATGGCCGGCAACCGCGTCGGCATGACCAACTCGGACGGCGTGTACGTGGAGGGCCAGCGCATCGACACCGGCGACTGCAGCGGACCGCGCAGCGCGCGCAACATCCTGATGCACCCGGACGTCGACGCCGCGGTGTTCGAGACGGCGCGCGGCGGCATCCTGCGCGAGGGCCTGGCGTTCGACCGCTGCAATGTCGCCGTGGTGACCAACATCGGCATGGGCGACCACCTGGGGCTCAGCTACATCCACTCGGTCGAGGATCTCGCCGTGGTGAAGCGCGTGATCGTCGAGAACGTCGCGCCCGACGGCGTCGCCGTGCTCAATGCAGCCGACCCGATCGTCGCGCGCATGGTCGACTCCTGCCCCGGCTCCGTGACCCTCTTCGCGCGCGACCCGGGCCTGCCGGCCATGGCCATGCACCGCGCCCAGGGCAAGCGCGTCGTCTTCGTCGACGCCGACTGCATCGTGGCGAGCGAAGGCGGCCAGGAACAGCGCTTCGCGCTGAAGGACATCCCGCTCACGCGCAACGGCACCATCGGCTTCCAGGTCGAGAACGCCATGGCGTCGGTCGCGGCGGGATGGGGATTGGGCCTCGGCTGGGACATCATCCGCAAAGGGCTGGCGACCTTCGTCAACGATGCCCGGACGGCGCCCGGACGCTTCAATGTCTTCGATTACCGCGGCGCCACGCTGATCGCCGACTACGGCCACAATCCCGACGCCATCCTCGCGCTGGTCGCCGCCGTGGAGGCCATGCCGGCCAAGCGGCGCTTCGTGGTGATCAGCGGCGCCGGCGACCGGCGCGACGTCGACATCCGGCAGCAGACGGAGATCCTGGGCGACGCCTTCGACGACGTCATCCTCTACCAAGATCAATGCCAGCGCGGGCGGGCCGACGGCGAAGTGCTGGCGCTACTGCGCGAAGGCCTGGCGAATGCCAAGCGGACGGCGACGGTCGAAGAGATCCGCGGCGAGTTCCTGGCCATCGACACGGCGCTGGGGCGGCTGCAGCCGGGCGACCTGTGCCTGATCCTGGTCGACCAGGTGGACGAGGCGCTCGACCACATCGCCAGGCGCATCGCCGAAAGCTGAAGCCTCGAGTCCGGTGCCGCGCTTGTCGAAGGCGGCGCCCCAAAAGCAAAGGGCGGGTTTCCCCGCCCTTTGTTTCAGCGAAAGCCTGAATTACTTGGCTTCGGCCGGAGCAGCTTCCTTGGCCTTCTTGGCCTTCTTGGCCTTCTTGGCCTTCTTGGCCTTCGGAGCCGGGGCCGGTTCGGCGGCGGCCGGGGCGGCGGCGGGAGCAGCGGCAGGAGCCGGAGCGGCCGGGGCGGCCTTCGGAGCGTCGGCGGCAACAGCGACGGAAGCGGCGAACAGGCCAGCAACCAGGGTAGCGATGAGTTTGCTCATTGTTTTTACCTTTCGTCAGACGATTGGGATGGTGTTACTGCTTGTGACGCCCCGCGGAGTGCGACGTCATGGCAAGCAACGCGCATATTGACAGTAAGGTTGACAGCGCCGTCACGAGATTGCGGCCGATTTCCCCTGCAATTCGTCCTTCGTCATATAGCGCCAGGTTCCGGGAGCCACCCCTTCCAGCGTCCAGGGCCCGACAGCCCAGCGGATCAGCCGCAGCGTCGGGTAGCCGACCTTGGCTGTCATGCGCCTGACTTGGCGGTTCTTGCCTTCGGCAATGACGATCTCGAGCCACGTCGTCGGTATGGCCTTGCGGAAACGGATGGGAGGATTGCGCGGCCAGAGGTTCGGCGGCTCCGGCAGGATGCGGGCACCGCAGGGCTTGGTCCGGAAGTCGCCCAGGTCCAGCCCGCGGCGCAATTGCGTGAGCGCCCGCTCGTCGGGAATGCCCTCGACCTGCACCCAGTAGGTCTTCGGCAGCTTGTGGCGAGGATGGCTGATGCGGGCCTGCAGGGCGCCGTCGTCGGTCAGGATCAACAGGCCTTCGCTGTCCAGGTCGAGGCGCCCGGCCGGATAGACGCCGGGGACCGGAATGTAGTCGGCCAGCGTGGCGTGTTCGTCGCCGGAGGTGAACTGGGTCAGCACGCCGTAAGGCTTGTTGAACAGCAGAACCCGGCTCATCGGCGCTTCGCCTCGGCGTCGAACTGGTGGCAGAAGCGCATCGATTCGGGATAGGGGAAGAAGTCGCCCACCTCGCCGCCGCGGATGGCCGCTTGCGTCTGCCGCCAGAAATCGGCGCCGAGCAGATCGGCGTTGTGGCGGACGAAGGCGTCGCGGACCCGATCGGAGACCAGCAGGAAGCGCGGGAACTCCTCGGGGAAGACGTCGTTGCGCCGCACCGGATACCAGGCCTCGCCCGACATCTCGGAGTCGTAATCGGGTGCCGGCGGGATGTCGCGGAAGTTGCAGTCGGTCATCAGCTCGATCTCGTCGTAGTCGTAGAAGACCACGCGCCCGAAGCGCGTCACGCCGAAGTTCTTCCACAGCAGGTCGCCCGGGAAGATGTTGGCAATGGCGAGTTCCCGCACCGCCTTGCCGTATTCGCGCACCACCGCGTCGACCAGGTCGTGGCGGCCGTCGCGGTCGGCCTTCTCGAGGTAGATGTTGAGCGGCACCATGCGCCGCTCGATGTACGCATGCCGGATCACCAGGTCGTCGCCGTCCTCCTCGAGCTGCGAAGGCACCTGCGCGTAGAGTTCCTCGAGCAGCTCGGGCGAGAAGCGGGCCTTCGGCAACGCCACTTGCGAGAACTCCAGCGTATCCGCCAGGCGCCCGACGCGATCGACCTGCTTCACCAGCTGGTACTTGCGCTTCACGGTGTCGCGGTCGACCTCCTTGGAGGCGCCGAACTCGTCCTTGATGACCTTGAAGACATAGGGATAGGAAGGCAGCGTGAACACCAGCATGACCAGGCCTTCGATCCCGGGCGCGACGACGAACTGGTCGCGCGAGTTGTGCAGGTGCGAGATCAGGCCGCGGTAGAAGGCGGTCTTGCCCTGCTTGCACAAGCCGAGCATCGTATAGACCTCGGAACGCGGCTTGTTCGGCATGATGGTGCGCAGGAACTGCACGTAGTTGGCAGGCACCTGCATGTCGACCATGAAATAGGCGCGGGAGAGCGAGAACAGCGTGCGGATGTGGTCGGCATCGAACAGCACGGTGTCTACGTAGAGCTTCCCGCCCGAACTCTGCAGCACCGGCGCCATGAACGGGTATTCGTTGGCGCCGTTGATCACCTTGCCGATCACGTAGGCCGCCTTGTTGCGGTAGAAGGCGGAATCGAGCACCTGGATCTGGAGGTTGGCCTCGGGTTGCGGCCAGCGGCCCGTGTAGCGCTCGGCAAAGCGGATGACGCGGTCGACGTCGCGCTCGAGATCGTCGAACTCGCGCGTCCATTTGTAGTCAAGCAGGAGGTTCCGGATCGATTCCCGGTAGCCTTCGCGGCCGGGGTAGTAGGAGCGGTAGGACGGCGGGTCGGATTCGATGTACTCGGTGGAAGTCGCCGGCCGCACGAAAATGAAATCGTTATGGAAGTAGGTCCGCTTCATGATGCGGCAGAACACCGAGTTGAAGAAGGTCTCGGCGAGTTCCGGCTGCTTGTGGTCGGTCAGCAGCCCGATGTAGAACAGCTTGGCCGCCCGCCATACAGCTTCGTCATGGACGTCCGCGCCGAACTCGTCGTGCATCTGCGCCACGGTCTCGATGACGCGGCATTCGTAGTAGCTGATGCGCTCGCGCACTGCCTGCTGGACGCCGGCCCAGTCCGCGGCCTCGAAGCGCGCCTTGGCCAGGGCCGAACAGTTGCGGAACAGACGGTAGTGCTTGTCGAAGCCTTCGATCATCGCCTGGGCCAGGCGCTGGGCGACCGTTTCGCGTGGGAGGGGCATTTCGGTGAGAATCCGCTTTACTGCTGGCTTTTCAGTGTAACCGGCCGCATGGGCCAAAATTCACCTGGCGCCGCTGGCGGAATGGTTCTACCTGGAGCATAATAGCGTCAAGTCTTATATAAGACATAAGGCTGGACATCCCAAATTCAAGGAGCGGAAGACATGAGCACTGCGCTGGTCAAGATTCCCCAGGGCGAAAAGATCGTCCCGGGCAAGCCCGTCCCCGACCATCCCATCATTCCCTACATCGAGGGCGACGGCATCGGGGTCGATATCACGCCGGTCATGAAGGCCGTCGTGGATGCCGCCGTGGCCAAGGCCTATGGCGGCAAGCGCAAGATCTCCTGGATGGAAGTCTATGCCGGCGAGAAGTCGATCAAGATGTACGGCCCGGACGTCTGGCTGTCCGAGGAGACACTCTCCCTGCTCAAGGAGTATTCGGTGTCGATCAAGGGGCCGATGACGACGCCGGTGGGCGGCGGCATCCGCTCGCTCAACGTGGCGCTACGCCAGGAACTGGACCTCTACCAGTGCGTCCGCCCGGTCCGCTACTTCAAGGGCGTGCCCTCGCCGCTCAAGGATCCGTCCAAGACCGACATGGTGATCTTCCGCGAGAACACCGAGGACATCTACGCCGGCATCGAGTGGCAGGCGGAGACCGAACCCGCCAAGAAGCTGATCAAGTTCCTGCAGGACGAGATGGGCGTCAAGAAGATCCGCTTCCCCGCCACCTCCGGCATCGGCATCAAGCCGGTGTCGCGCGAGGGCACCGAGCGCCTGGTGCGCGCCGCGATCAAGTACGCCATCGCCAACGACCGCAAGTCGGTGACCATCGTGCACAAGGGCAACATCATGAAGTACACCGAGGGCGCCTTCCGCGACTGGGCCTACGCGCTGGCGCAGAAGGAGTTCGGCGCGCAGTTCATCGACGGCGGCCCATGGTGCTCGTTCAAGAACCCGAACACCGGCCGCGACATCGTCGTCAAGGATGCGATCGCCGACGCCTTCCTGCAGCAGATCCTGCTGCGCCCGGCCGAGTACGACGTGATCACCACGCTCAACCTCAACGGCGACTACATCTCGGATGCGCTGGCGGCCCAGGTGGGCGGCATCGGCATCGCCCCGGGCGCAAACATCTCCGACCAGTACGCGTGCTTCGAGGCGACCCACGGCACGGCGCCGAAGTATGCCGGCAAGGACTATGTGAACCCGGGCTCCCTGATCCTGTCGGCGGAGATGATGCTGCGCCACATGGGCTGGAAGGAAGCCGCCGACCTCATCGTCAAGGCGATGGAAGCCGCCATCGGCGACAAGGTCGTCACCTACGACTTCGCACGGCTGATGGAAGGGGCGAAAGAGGTCAAGTGCTCGGCCTTCGGCCAAGCAATGATCGACCGCATGTAGCGAACGAACGCTCCGGCCGGGGCCAGCGGTTCCGGCCGGAAAGCATCGCGCCAAAAAACAAAACCCACCGGGGCGGGGCCGCGCGGCGGGTTGCAGAATCCTGCGAAAGTGTGTTCCGTCAGGCCTTCTGAATATTCGAGGCCTGCTTGCCCTTCGGGCCTTGCGTCACCTCGAACGAAACCTTCTCGCCTTCCTTCAGGGTCTTGAAGCCAGGCATGTTGATCGCGGAGAAGTGCGCAAACAAGTCCTCGCTGCCGTCGTCCGGCGTGATGAAGCCATAACCCTTGGAATCATTGAACCACTTCACAGTACCTGTTGCCATAACGCCTCTTTCCTAAACATGACACGAACCGGAAAGTGCTTGCGCTGCAAACGCTCGCCGGGAAATGTTTGCGTAACAAGTGCTCAACAGCGAAAGAGGCCGTGCGGCATCCAGGGAACTGAAGCACTGCGGGCCACTCAAAAACCGGTCACTGCGGTGAGTCTTGAACCAAACACGCCTGCCTTTTACTCATTCTGGCTGAAGGCGTCAACTAGTTTTTATGCTGCGGGACAGCATGAAGCGGAGCGAAACCGGGGCCCTGCGACCCCGCGTCCACTCCCGGAAAGGGGACCGAGATGCAGCGCGAATCGCGCGCTATTCCCCTGTTCGCCGCGCAGTTGCTTGCTCAACAATTCGCATTAGAATCGTTTCATGGCTGTACGAAAACAACGTGAAGGCGGGACGATCCTGGAGCCCGAGAAGAGCCGGGTCAAGCAACCACCGCTGTTTCGGGTCGTACTACTGAATGATGACTACACGCCGATGGACTTCGTTGTGGTGGTGTTGCAGAAGTTCTTCGGCATGAGCCGCGAACAAGCCACCGTCGTGATGCTGCAGGTCCATCGGTCCGGAAAGGGGATCTGCGGCGTTTACCCACGCGACATGGCGGCCACGAAAGTCGAGCAGGTCAGCGCGTTTGCCCATCAGCACCAGCATCCACTGGCGTGCGTGATGGAGGAGAACTAGGATTCGTTCACGGCCCCAGAATCATTTCCCGCCCGAGCAGCCAGCTCCATTTTCGGGCGGCCCAGCAGGAGAGAAGGCATGATCGCCCAGGAACTTGAAGTCAGTCTGCACATGGCGTTCGTCGAGGCGCGGCAGAAGCGCCACGAGTTCATCACCGTCGAACACCTGCTGCTGGCGCTGCTCGACAACCCGTCCGCCGCCGAGGTGCTGCGCGCCTGCGCTGCCGACACCGACACGCTGCGCAGCGAGCTGCTTGCCTTCATCAACCAGCACACGCCCACCGTGGCGGGCAGCGAAGAGATCGACACGCAGCCGACCCTCGGCTTCCAGCGCGTGATCCAGCGCGCGATACTGCACGTCCAGTCGTCGGGCAAGAAGGAGGTCACGGGCGCCAACGTGCTGGTGGCGATCTTCGGCGAGAAGGATTCGCACGCCGTGTATTACCTGCACAAGCAGAACATCTCGCGGCTCGACGTGGTGAACTACATCTCGCACGGCATCACCAAGTCGCCGCAGCCGAGCGGCAAGAGCGAGGAGGCCGCCGAGCAGGAAGCCGAGGCGCCCTCCCCCGCGACCGCGCTGGAGAACTTCACGCAGAACCTCAATCAGCTGGCCTTGACGGGCAAGATCGACCCGCTGATCGGGCGCGAGAAGGAACTCGAGCGCGTGATCCAGACGCTGTGCCGCCGTCGCAAGAACAACCCGCTGCTGGTGGGCGAAGCCGGCGTCGGCAAGACCGCGATCGCCGAAGGACTGGCGCGGCGCATCATTGAAAGCCGGGTACCGGAAGTCCTCTCCGACGCCACCGTCTACGCCCTCGACATGGGCGCCCTGCTGGCGGGCACCAAGTACCGCGGCGATTTCGAGCAGCGCCTGAAGGCGGTGCTCAAGCAGCTCCAGGAAAACCCGAGCGCCATCCTGTTCATCGACGAGATCCATACGCTGATCGGCGCCGGCGCCGCTTCCGGCGGCACGCTCGACGCCTCGAACCTGCTGAAGCCCGCCCTTTCCTCGGGCGCGCTCAAGTGCATCGGCGCGACGACGTACACCGAGTTCCGCGGCGTCTTCGAGAAGGACCATGCGCTCTCGCGGCGCTTCCAGAAGATCGACGTCGAGGAGCCGTCGGTCGACGAGACCGTGTCCATCCTGCGCGGGCTCAAGTCCCGCTTCGAGGAGCACCACGGCGTCAAGTATTCGACGGCGGCGATCAGCAATGCAGCCGAGCTGGCAGCCAAGTACATCACCGACCGCCACCTGCCGGACAAGGCGATCGACGTCATCGACGAGGCGGGCGCCGCACAGCGCATCCTGCCGAAGTCGAAGCAGAAGAAGATCATCGGCAAGCAGGAGATCGAGGAGATCGTCGCCAAGATCGCCCGCATCCCGCCACAGCACGTATCGGCCGACGACCGCTCCGCCCTCAAGAACCTCGAGCGCGACCTGCGCGCCGTCGTGTTCGGGCAGGACCAGGCGATCGACGCGCTGTCCAAGGCAATCAAGATGTCGCGTTCAGGTCTCGGCAACCCGCAGAAGCCGATCGGCTGCTTCCTGTTCTCCGGCCCCACCGGCGTCGGCAAGACCGAGGTCGCCCGCCAGCTCGCCTACTGCATGGGCATCGAGCTGATCCGCTTCGACATGTCGGAGTACATGGAACGCCATGCCGTCAGCCGGCTGATCGGCGCACCGCCGGGATATGTCGGCTTCGATCAGGGCGGCCTGCTGACCGAGGCGGTCACCAAGAAGCCGCATGCCGTGCTGCTGCTCGACGAGATCGAGAAGGCGCACCCGGACATCTTCAACATCCTGCTGCAGGTCATGGACCACGGCACGCTGACCGACAACAACGGCCGCAAGGCGGACTTCCGCAACGTCGTCATCGTCATGACGACCAACGCCGGCGCCGAGGCGCTCAACAAGACGCTGATCGGCTTCACCGCCAGCAAGGAGCAAGGCGACGAGATGGCCGACATCAAGCGCATGTTCTCGCCCGAATTCCGCAACCGCCTCGATGCCATCGTCTCCTTCAAGTCGCTCGACGAGGACATCGTGCTGCGCGTGGTCGACAAGTTCCTCATGCAGCTCGAAGGGCAGCTGCACGAAAAGAAGGTCGAGGCGATCTTCACCGACGACTTGCGGCACTGGCTCGCCGGCAAGGGCTTCGATCCGGCCATGGGTGCTCGCCCGATGGCGCGCCTGATCCAGGACACCATCCGCTCGGCGCTCGCCGACGAGTTGCTGTTCGGCCGCCTGGCCAGCGGCGGCAAGGTGACCATCGACCTCGACGAGGAAGGCAAGGTCAAGCTTTCCTTCGAGGAAGACTCCGAGGCCGTGGCGGCGCATTAGCACGCAAGCAGTCGCGCCCCCCCCCCAGACGGCGGCCCGCGGGTCGCCGTTTTCTTTTGTCCGCCGCAAGATCTCGCCACACTCTTGTACAAGAGTGATGGTGCGACGCACCCATCCGCATTTCACTGCCGCGAAATGAATCTCGCCATGCGGGATCATGCAACCAACCGATTGACTTTACAGAAAGAAATATTTCATGTACTCTTATATAAGAGTGTTGTTGCTCCGCAAAACGAGGCCTATACTGCCCGAACGAAAGCAAGAGTCTGAGCGGACTCGAATGCATTGGACCCCCGCTTTCGAATTTCCCATCACGGAATAGGAGCCCCCGACATGAAAGACCGAAATGCGCAAGCCGCCGCCCTGGCTACCCAATGGGCAGAAGATCCCCGCTGGAAAGGCATCAAGCGCGGTTACGCCGCGGCAGACGTGGTCCGCCTGCGCGGCTCCTTGCCGGTCGAGCACAGCCTCGCGCGCCGCGGCGCGGAGCGGCTGTGGAACTTGCTGCACGGCGAGACCTACCTTAACTGCCTCGGCGCCCTCACCGGCGGCCAGGCGATGCAGCAGGTGAAGGCGGGCGTCAAGGCGATCTACCTGTCCGGCTGGCAGGTCGCCGCCGACAACAACAACTACCAGGCCATGTACCCCGACCAGTCGTTGTATCCGGTCGATTCCGTGCCGGCCGTGGTCGAGCGCATCAACAACGCGTTCCAGCGCGCCGACGAAATCCAGCACGCCAAGGGGATCGACGAGGGCGACAGCCGGTTCATCGACTACTTCGCCCCCATCGTCGCCGATGCCGAAGCGGGGTTCGGCGGCGTCCTCAATGCCTTCGAGCTGATGAAGGCGATGATCCGCGCCGGTGCGGCGGGCGTGCACTTCGAGGACCAGCTCGCCTCGGTCAAGAAATGCGGCCACATGGGCGGCAAGGTGCTGGTGCCGACCCAGGAAGCGGTCCAGAAGCTGGTCTCCGCGCGCCTGGCAGCCGACGTCCTCGGCGTGCCGACCCTGATCGTCGCGCGAACCGACGCGGAAGCCGCTGACCTGCTGACCAGCGACGTCGATCCCAACGACAAGTCCTTCGTCACCGGCGAACGCACGCCCGAGGGCTTCTACCGGACCAAGCCCGGCCTCGAACAGGCGATCTCGCGCGGCCTCGCCTACGCGCCCTACGCCGACATGGTTTGGTGCGAGACGGGCAAACCCGACCTGCAGTTCGCGCGCAAGTTCGCCGAGGCCATCCACGCCAAGTTCCCGGGCAAGCTGCTCGCCTACAACTGCTCACCGTCGTTCAACTGGAAGAAGAACCTCGACGACGCGACGATCGCCGGCTTCCAGCGCGAGCTGGGCGCCATGGGCTACAAGTTCCAGTTCATCACCCTGGCCGGCATCCATTCGATGTGGTTCAACATGTTCGACCTGGCGCAGGATTACGCCAAGCGCGGCATGACCGCCTACGTCGAGAAGGTGCAGGAGCCCGAGTTCGCCGCGCGCGAGCGCGGCTACACCTTCGTGTCGCACCAGCAGGAGGTGGGCACCGGCTATTTCGACGACGTCACCACGGTCATCCAGGGCGGTGCGTCGAGCGTCACCGCATTGACAGGCTCAACCGAGGTGGAGCAGTTCCACTGAGGAGACAACGATCCCTCGAAACAGAGGGAGTGGAGAGAAAGGCGCCGCTTCGAGCGCCTTTCCGGGAAAGCGCCGCACCGGGAAACCGGTGCGGCATTTTTCCCCGAATCGCATGTCTTAGCAGGAAACCCAGGAGGCTGACATGAACTACCCCTTCCCCCCCGCTGGCATCCAGATCAATGGCGAGATGCAGCCGCGCTTCGACGAGATCCTCACGCCCGAGGCGCTGGCTTTCCTCGCCAAGCTGCACCGCGCCTTCGAGCCGCGCCGCCAGGAACTGCTGAAGGCGCGGGTGGCGCGCCAGGCACGCATCGACGCCGGCGAGCTGCCGGACTTCCTGCCCGACACCAGGCAGGTGCGCGACGGCGAATGGCAGATCGCCAAGCTGCCGCGGGCGCTCGAATGCCGCCGCGTCGAGATCACCGGTCCCGTCGAGCGGAAGATGATCATCAACGCGCTCAACTCGGGCGCCGATTCCTACATGGCCGACTTCGAGGATTCGAACAGCCCGACCTGGACCAACCAGGTCCAGGGGCAGGTGAACCTCTACGACGCCATCCGCCGCAGCATCAGCTTCGAGCAGAAGGGCAAGCGCTACCAGCTCAACGACAAGGTGGCGACGCTGCAGATCCGTCCGCGCGGCTGGCACCTCGACGAGAAGCACGTCACGGTCGACGCCCAGCGCGTCTCCGGCAGCCTCTTCGACTTCGCGCTGTCCTTCTTCCACAACGCCAAGGAGCAGTTGGCGCGCGGCGCCGGCCCCTACTACTACCTGCCGAAGATGGAGAGCCACCTCGAGGCGCGGCTGTGGAACGACGTGTTCGTCATGGCGCAGAACGAGATCGGCATCCCGCGCGGCTCGATCAAGGCGACGGTGCTGATAGAGACGATCCTCGCCGCGTTCGAGATGGAGGAGATCCTGTACGAACTGCGCGAGCACAGCGCCGGGCTCAACGCCGGCCGCTGGGACTACATCTTCTCCTGCATCAAGAAGTTCAAGAAGGATCGCCAGTTCTGCCTGGCCGACCGCGGGCGCATCACCATGACGGTTCCCTTCATGCGCGCCTACGGCCTGCTGCTGCTCAAGACCTGCCACAAGCGCGGCGCCCCCGCCATCGGCGGCATGAGCGCGCTGATCCCGATCAAGAGCGATCCCGCGGCCAACGAGATCGCCCTCGCCGGCATCCGCGCCGACAAGACCCGCGACGCCGCCGACGGCTACGACGGCGGCTGGGTCGCGCACCCGGGCCTGGTCTCGATCGCGATGGAGGAATTCGTCAAGGTGCTCGGCGACAGGCCCAACCAATGGGGCAAGCGGCGCGACGACGTCGAGGTGAAGGCCGCCGACCTGCTCGAGTTCAAGCCGGAGGAACCCATCACCGAGGCCGGGCTGCGCAACAACATCGGCGTCGGCATCCACTACCTCGGTTCGTGGCTTGCCGGCAACGGCTGCGTGCCCATCCACAACCTGATGGAGGACGCGGCGACGGCCGAGATCAGCCGCTCGCAGGTCTGGCAGTGGGTGGTATCGCCCAAGGGCAAGCTCGACGACGGCAGCAAGGTCACCGCCGAGATGGTGCGCGCGCTGATCCCCGAGGAACTGGCCAAGGTCAAGGCAACCGTGAGCGCAGCAGGCGAGCCGACCGCCACCTACGACCAGGCCGCCCGCATCTTCGAAGACATGTCGCTGGCCGAGCACTTCCCCGAGTTCCTCACGCTGCCGCTGTACGAGGCAATGCCGTAACGCGCCGGGCCGCACGGACCGGCGATTGTCGCCGGCGCGCCAAACTTCGGCGCACCGGCGTGATAGATTCCCCGCCAGCCACGCCACAGGGGAATGCGATGCCTTACACCGTTACCGTCCGCTTCGGCCAGAACAACGAGTACGAATTCAGCGTGCCGGACGAACAGGCCGACTCGCTGAGCCGCGAGCAAGCGGCCGACTGGCTGCATGGAGAGTACCAGCGCCTCGAATGCGCGCCCCGCAATCCGATAGGAAAAATCCTGCTGCTCGACGTCATCCTCGACGTCGCGAAGTACGGCGGCGAATCGCATTTCTCCGCCGCCGCGGACTGGGCGCTGCAATTCGCCCGCTGCTGCGCCGCCACATTGAAGCGCGACGTTCTCGTCGACGTTCCCAACCTCGTTGTCGGATGATTCCTGCGTCGTCTTTCCTCGCCGCGAATATCGCCGATCGCTTAATTAGTTGCTGCTTAAATTAGCAGCTGCTTAAAAAAAGAGCACTGATCAAACAATCACAATAATTGCGTTGTTCGGTGCGAGTGCGCCTGTGATAATCGCCGCCAACAACAGTTGCATAACAATAATCAACAGGTTCGGTGACGGAGGATAGAGGAGGAGGGGACGGCGCGGGGCACGCATGCCCCGCGCCGGGGTTCCGGACAATGGCATAACGCCATTCTCGGCATCTTGCCGTCACACGCCTCTTCATTTCCCTGCGCCGGCCATGCCGCCACAGCGGCCTTTCGCTTGGGGAATGCAATGGCTGACAAGGAAAACTGCTCTTCGTGCGGGCCGGAATCCGGCGCGTCCAACAAGACCGGCTGGCTGAGCCGGCTCAAGATGCCCCCGAACTGCTCGCTTGCCCGCATCTCGATCATCGGCATCATCGGCGGCATCATCGTCTGGGGCGGACTCAACACCGGCATGGAGTTCACCAACCGCACGGAGTTCTGCATCTCCTGCCACGAGATGACGATCCCCTTCGAGGACCTGAAGAAGACCGTCCACTACACCAACCGCACCGGCACGACGGTGGCATGCGCCGACTGCCACGTCGCCAGCAGCAAGAACCCCATCGACTACGGCCGCAAGTTCACCATGAAGGTGCTGGCGGCGCGCGACATCGTCAGCCACCTGTCCGGCTACGTGGACACGCCGGAGAAGTTCGAGGAGCATCGCCTCGAGATGGCCAAGATCGTCTGGAAGAAGATGAAGGACGCCGACTCGAAGGAATGCCGCAACTGCCACAACTTCAACACCATGGACACGTCGAAGCAGAAGGACCGCTCGGTCGTCAAGCACGAGGGCGCGATCGAGGACAACAAGACCTGCATCGACTGTCACAAGGGCATCGCCCACAAGGCGGTCCACACGGGACTGAACCCCGAGGACCTGGCCAAGGAAGGACTTTAGGGACTGGCCGCAGCAAAGCTGCGGCCTTTTTCATTCCGCCCTCGGGCGGGCAGCTGGAGGAGACGTAGTTGATGAAGATAAAGATCGTCGTTGCATCCCTGGGTGTGTTGGTCGCCGGCACCGCCTTCGCGGCGCCCGACTGGAGCAAGGTGACGCCCCGCAAGATGACGCTGTTCTATCCCGGCCAGGCCGGCCTCGAATGGGTGATGAACGTCACCGACCACTCGGCGGTGCCCGACATCACCAACAAGCGCCGCTTCTGCGCGAAGTGCCACGAGGGCGACGCCAACGAGATCGGCGACAAGATGGTCAAGGGCCAGCCCGTGGGCAGTTCCAAGTCCGTGCTCGAGCCGGCCCCGGTCGCCGGCAAGGCGGGCTCGATGCCGGTCACCGTGCAGATGGCGCACGACGCCGACAAGATCTACGTCCGCATCGAGTTCGAGAACCCGAAGGCCGCCGGCGGCAAGAAGATGGACGCCAAGAACGAGGTCAAGGTCGCCATGATGTTCGACGGCGGCGGCACCGTCCCCGACGCCGAGATCAACGGCTGCTGGAACACCTGCCACGTCGACCTGCGCACCATGAAGAACGCCAAGGACGACAAGAAGACCAAGTACATCAAGGGCGC